>JALZGI010000594.1 GCA_030861105.1 Thermoproteota archaeon | reverse complement strand
TTGCGGTTCATCATGACCAATCTCAACAGGCTTGGAGGAAAGTCCTCGCTCTCGCTAAGTCAATAGGAAGTACACGACCAGGAGTAATTCAAACCACATTCAAAGAGGAAGTCGAAACCGATTGGTTCGGTGAACAGGTGGACCTATGTGGCGGTGCTCAGTCTCTTATTACGAACGCATTTGAAACTTTGGTTGAATCTGGATATCAACCCGAAGTAGCATATTTTGAGTGCTTGCATGAGCTAAAGCTCATAGTTGATCTCGTTCAAAGATATGGGATAGCAGGCATGTATAACAGGGTCAGCGAAACTGCCAGATACGGTGGCCTAAGTAGGGGGCCACGGATAGTTGATAGAAAGGCAAAAGAAAAAATGAAAGAGGTCTTAAATGAGATTCAGACAGGGCAATTTGCCGAGGAGTGGCTAAGCGCTTATGAAAAGGATGGAAAGAACTCTTTCAACAGATTCATGAGGGATCTAGAAGATCACCAAATAGAAAAAGTCGGGAGACAAATGCGAGAGATGATGTGGCCGCCTACGTCCAACAAAAGTGTGGCTAGCTAAATGTCTTTGCCCTTTCGTATATTTGCGTTGATATGATCGATTATTGTAGATAATGGCGTGCCCGGGCCAAAATTTCCAGTTATTCCTTGCTCTTCCAATATTCTTTTGTCTCGTTCGGGTATTATACCTCCACCAACTATCAGTACTTCCTCCATTCCTTTTTCTCTCAATAGTCTGGCAACTTTTGGAAAAATTGTCAGATGAGCCCCGTTTAACAGGCTCATCGCTACAACGTCGACATCCTCGTCCACAGCTATTTTTGCTACCTGTTCGGGGGTACAAAATAGGCCAGAATAAATAACTTCAAAGCCAGCATCTCGTAACGCTCTGCATATAACAAGAGCACCCCTATCGTGACCATCTAGCCCTAGTTTTGATACTAGCACCCTTATAGGTCTACGGCTGTTTTGCGTCCGTTCCTGTTGTGCGGACATGAGTATCTCCTCTGTGGACCAGGGCTTAAATGTTTTGTCAGCTGCTGTTTGCACACTTAGTTGCAGACCCGACTTGGAAATTCTGACTGTACATGTCATTAGTATACCCAATTACCCACAAGTTAATAAGCTCGGGATTAAACTACGTTCACTTAACTAATGCTTTCCAGTCAGGCATCTAGTATAGTAGATGGGCTTCTGCAGGCCGATAGAAGATCTATAGCAAGAGCTATTTCTATAATTGATAATAATGAAAAGGAATCCCGAGATATAATACAAGCCATCTTTCCAAGAACTGGGAGAGCAAAAACCATTGGGTTAACCGGCTCTGCCGGGGCAGGAAAAAGTACCCTAATTGGAAAACTCATTCCTGAGCTTCATGGTGTTGGATACAACGTTGCCGTCTTGGCGGTAGATCCTACGAGCCCAATAACAGGTGGAGCGATATTGGGGGACAGAGTGAGAATGCAGTCTGTTACTAGTGATGACAAAGTATTCATGAGAAGTATTGGATCCAGAGGCTCGTATGGAGGAATATCACGTTCCCTTAGAAATATAGTGAGAGTGTTGGACGCTGCAGGATATGATCTCATACTTGTTGAAAGTGTAGGGGCAGGACAAGTCCAAACTGAGATCTCCCGACAGGTCGATGTAACTGCGGTTGTATTTA
Source organism: Thermoproteota archaeon (assembly GCA_030861105.1). Lineage (GTDB taxonomy): Archaea > Thermoproteota > Nitrososphaeria > Nitrososphaerales > Nitrososphaeraceae > TH5893. Next base: position 3,393 of record JALZGI010000594.1, on the reverse strand, counting down.
CTCCATATACAGGAGATCATATTCAAAACATAAAGGCAGGTTTAACGGAGGTTGGGAATGTGTGTATAGTTAACAAGGCTGATCTGCAGGGAGCAGGGGCTTTATATCAATCCTTGCTTGAATTTCTATCAGATTCTCCAAAGAAACCGCGGGTCGTGAAAGTTTCAGCAAAGGCTGGCAAAGGAATCAGAGAGCTTGTGACGGTTTTCCATGAGATACTGAGGAGAATGAATTCATCAAATCAAAAAGAGAATGAGCGCAGGAAATTGGGCCTTGAGCTAAGAGATATGATTTTAAATGCCATTGAACAAAAGGTTTCTGCAATGCTGGATAGGAACAATGATTATCTCAAAGCCATCGAAAGACTCGCAAATAAACAAACAGATCCGTACCGAGCTATGGATGAAGTCATCCGTACTATAACCTGGTGAGCTCCGAGCGGTGTCAACAGATTCATTCAAGACAGATTCTGGTATTCCGGTAAAGCGCGTGTATTCCAAAAAGACAACCTCTAATAATATAGAAAACGAAGAGCCGGGCAAATTTCCGTATACCCGTGGACTTTATCCTAACATGTACAGAGAAAGGCTGTGGACTATGAGACAGTATAGCGGCTTTGGCAGCGCGGAAGAAACCAATAAGAGATTCAAATTTCTGTTGGAACACGGTCAAACTGGTCTGTCGTTAGCATTCGATCTACCTACTCAAACCGGCAGAGACTCCGACGATCCTCAGTCTGAAGGGGAAGTAGGAAGGACAGGTGTGTCCATAAGTTCAATAGAAGACATGTTGACATGCTTCGAAGGTATCCCGCTAGACAAAGTCAGTACTTCTATGACCATCAATTCTACAGCTTCAACTCTACTTGCTCTCTACGTCACTGTTGCTAATGCGCAGGGAGTTCCTGTATCTCAAATAAGAGGCACAACCCAAAATGATATTCTAAAAGAGTATATAGCAAGAAATACTTACATATATCCTCCAAAGCCCTCCCTACGACTGATTGGGGATATGATCGAATATTGCTACAAAGAGGTTCCTCAGTGGTACCCAGTAAGCATATCCGGCTATCACATGCGAGAAGCAGGATCTAATGCCATTCAAGAGCTTGCCTTTACCTTTGCTAATGCCATAGAATATATCCAGACATGTTTGAATAAAGGAATGAAGGTAGATGACTTTGCTCCGCGTCTTTCCTATTTCTTTTGTTGTACTATGGAATTTTTCGAAGAAATAGCAAAGTTCCGGGCAGCCCGCAGAATCTATGCGAACATAATGAAAAATAGATTCCACGCCAAAAATGCCAAATCATGGCACCTCCGATTTCATGTACAAACGAGTGGGGAGTCGCTAACTGCTCAACAGGTTGATAATAACATAATCAGAGTTACTTCTCAAGCCATGGCTGCGGTCCTTGGGGGTTGTCAATCCCTGCATACAAACTCACGTGATGAAGCACTTGCTCTGCCAACTGAAGAATCGGTAAAAGTAGCGCTGAGAACACAACAGATAATAGCTGCTGAAACGGGCATCGCAAAAACCGTTGATCCCATTGGGGGCTCCTACTATGTCGAACATCTGACATCAAGAATAGAGGAGGAAGTCCAAAAATATCTCAGAAAAATTGATAGAATGGGCGGCGCACTAGTTGCCATAGAAAGAGGATTTTTTCAAGAGGAAATTAGAAGGAATGCGTATAATATGAAAAAGGAAATTGATACAAAAAAGAGAACGGTAGTAGGAGTTAACAAGTTCCAGGACTCAGATAGTATTGAGCCGAAGCTAAATGTAATCGATATGGAAATAGAATCCAAGCAAAGGACCAAACTAGGGATTCTTAGGGATACTCGGGATAAATCAAAAGTTGAACATTCGCTCAGCTCGCTTCAAAACGCAGCAGAGCAACAGGACAGGAATTTGATGCCCTTCATAATAGAAGCCGTAAAAAATAGGGCAACTTTGGGCGAGATTTCTAACTCATTAAGAGAGATCTACGGAATTTTTGAGCCTAAAGTGACATTCTAGGCCTTTAAATTCGTGCTGTCCATACACCAAATGGTTATTCTGTAATTCACGGTTATTCACATAAATAGTATTATATTGGCCTTTTCCCAAACAGCGTTCGACAAGCATGCGGGTAGACCATGTAGCGATAGCAGTCAATAACTTAGACCAGGCGATCAAAAATTATCAGAAAGTCCTAAACCCTGACAGGGTCGAAGTGGAAGTCGTCGAAAATGAGAAAGTGAGAGTTGCTATGATCAGTTTAGAAGATACTCGCATAGAACTGATGGAGCCTACAGAGAGTAGCAGCACCATCTCAAAATACCTCGATAAACATGGTGAGGGAATACACCATATAGCAATAACTGCCGATAACATAGAACAAGATTTGTCAAGGGCTTCGGCCAGTGGGATGAGGCTTCTAGGAGAAGTAAGAGAGGGGTCGTACGGAAGAAAGATTATCTTTCTGCATCCTAAATCGCTAAATGGTGTTTTACTAGAACTGTGCGAGGCACCGCCAGAAAGTGGCTAGTTATCTAAAACCACTTATTCGCATCTAGGTAAACAATAAAACATCCTATTAAACCAGCGGCCGAGATCTAGATCTGAATACAATGCCCACATATTATACAGCGTATTAGCACATATCTTTCTATATGCCTTATCGTTTTGAACTTCTTTGACCCGCAGTGAGGACAAACTGGGCAAGCACGTAGAGGTTTACTCATGCGGCGATCATTACCACGGCTTATTCTTCATGCAGGAGGCCATCCCATTTTCTTGGATAAAATATGTAAATATATTGCTTATCCAAAGAACTCCTCTTCATAACCTGATTATCTTCTGATGCTCACGTTCGTATTTTGCCAAAATTTTGATACGGTTAATTCCGCCAATCTCATTAATAATATCAAAGACTGATCTGGAAACAAGATTCCTCCATGTTTTCCCCCCCAGGATTCTATTTCGAATGAAGGAACCGTTATACTCTTTTCTACGTACAAACCTAGGACTTTTAACTTCTAGATGCGAGGAAGCAAGGGTTACGACTAAATGGTTACCGGAGTACACGATATCAAATGGTGGCAACATAGAAACCAATGCGGAGAACCACCTTGCATTGTTCTCTTGATCCACAAGCGGTATGATAAAAATCCTAGAAAGATCCAGTCCTTCGTCTTTGAGTGCTCTATGTATCATAAGAATTCTCTCTCCTGCTGTAAATGGATTTGCGAAAGTATAATTCAGCTGTGCACTACCAACTACAATTAGTGCTTCGTCACAGTCCTCAAGGATCTGGTTTATTAAAACCAAATGCCCATTATGAAAGGGCTGGAACCGACCAATTGCGATTCCCCTCGTGCCAGTTTTCTCTACCATGTATATCCC
>JALZGI010000205.1 GCA_030861105.1 Thermoproteota archaeon | reverse complement strand
TTCCTAATGATGTAAATGCAGAATCAGTGTTAGATAGAATCCAAAAGATTGATTATGTTGATAGCGCTTACATCGAAGCAGGTCCATCTCCTCCTCCAAATATCAATTGGGAAAATAATCCCCGAGCCAACAATCAAGGATATCAAAGGCAGGCTGCTGACGGCATAGACGCTCGTTCTATTTGGAATTTAGCTGGAGGCGACGGTCAAGGTGTTAATTTTATTGACATAGAACAAGGCTGGACATTGGAACATGAGGATCTAATTGAAAAACGCATTCCTGAACCTTCTGGACGTTCCGGATTTAACAAGCAGTGGTACGCACATGGAACCTGTGTCCTAGGGGTAGTTTTAGGGTTCGATAATACCAAAGGTGGAGTAGGTATCGGGCCAAACGTAGGGTCTGCGAGAGTTGTTTCCACATGGAGAACACAATATTGCTTTAACAGAGTAGATGCCATAGTTAATGCTACCTATATGCTCGGATCTGGCGATATCTTGCTTATCGAAGATCAACGGCCTTACCCTATAAATTCGACAACATATGTACCGGTAGAAGTTGAAGACAGGGTTTATGATGCAATTAGGACAGCAACGATGAGAGGAATCAGTGTTGTAGAAGCCGCAGGTAATAGTAATGTGGATTTAGACACTTTTACGAATAATAACGGTTTACAGATCTTCAATCGATCTAGTACACACTATAGAGATTCAGGCGCCATAATCGTTGGGGCCGCTTCCTCTACCCTTCCTCATCGCAGACTATCTATTTCCAGAGATACAGGAAGCAACTACGGGAGCAGGATAGATTGCTATGCATGGGGAGAAAGGATCGATACATGTGGAACTGTCGACCCCGGCAGAGGGAATTCGCGGGATAGATCAGAATATACAACCGATTTTGGCGGAACTTCAGGTGCAGCAGCAATAATTGCAGGAGCCGCCATTACTCTACAAGGAATTGCAAAATCATTTTCTTCTAGCTCTCTTCTGTCACCATTCCAAATGAGATCTATCGTCTCAGACTCTGCACTAGGTACGCCTTCTGCTGATCCGTCCATAGATAAGATTGGGCCAATGCCAAACCTTCTGCGTATTGTTAGACATTTGGGATTTAGTCCGGATATCTATATTCGAGATAATCTTATGGATAATGGTGATTCAACTAATTCAGGTCCGCTATCTATGAGTCCAGATATTATAGTTGTTCCTGACGAAGTTGCAGATCCAATTGCATCATTTGGAGAAGAAAGTGGAACAGAAAATTCTTTAACTTTGGGCTCGGAGGTTGAATCTGGGCAGGATAATTTCGTATATGTAAGGTTAAAAAATAGAGGTGCAAGAAGCGCCCAAAATGTATCTGTTACAATTTTTTGGAGTGAAGTAGCAAGCCTTGTAACTCCAGACATGTGGAGACATATTGGCACAATACATGGGATCAACGTCCCTGAAGGCAACAGACTTATCGTAGCAGGACCATTGCTTTGGCTGTCAGCAGATATTCCTAGGACGGGCCATTATTGTTTTGTAGCAGTTGTTGATCATCACCTTGATCCCGCCCCACCCCCGCCTAGTCTAGTTGATTTTACTAATTTTGAAGCCTACATCAGAGAAAATAACAATATAACATGGAGAAACTTTAATGTTGTAGAGAATATCCCGCCAGATATTATTCCATCCTCTCAATTCAAAGGATACCTTCCTCTTCCGTTCATGGTTGTTGGTCCTCCAGATCGTAGAAGGCAGATGGATATAGAAATAATAAGAGACTTGCCGCATGATGCCAGCTTGATTCTTGAAGCATCGCCATATCTTCCCGAATTGTTAAGAGTCCAAAAATATGCTGTAGGAGTTGACAAGAAAAGTGGACACAGTATAATATTTCTTCCTTTCTTAAGAAAGATGTTGTTTGACGGCGTAAATCTTGATGCCAAAACAAAACACTCATGCGTATTATGTGTAAAAATCAAAGATACAGGAGAAAAATATCAGTATTCTATCTCAGTCCGCCAACTGTACAAAAATATTGAGGTAGGAAGAGTAACATGGGCTATTCAAAATCCCAAGAAAGTAAAAAC
>JALZGI010000569.1 GCA_030861105.1 Thermoproteota archaeon | reverse complement strand
AACCCCTCTGGAATCGTGAGAATAGATTGCTAACAATAATGTACCCTTGTCTCTTACTTTTGGGCTCACCCTATTGTACTAAACTTTGAGAGGGACTTCCACAAATACCACGTTGCAACAGTTCTGTGAGGTCTCCATGGCTGGGCTATAGCTAACATTTCTGCAGGCTCTGGAAGCTCTGACAATGAGTATATATTGTGCATGGCTTTCCTTATTCCTAGGTCAGTAACGGGCAAGACGTCCGGTCTCCCAAGACAAAATATCAAAAACATTTCTGCAGTCCACCTGCCAATTCCTTTTACTTGAACAAGTTCCTTGATAACGTCATCATCTGACAACCTAGTTAAGAAATCTAAATCCAACTTTTGCTCTACGATTTTGGTAGCAAGATCCTTTAGATATTGTATTTTCTTGGTTGATAAGCCAATTTTGTACCTCAATTCTACATCTGGGGTGGAGACTATATCTAATGGAGTTGGTATCACATTGTCATAATATCCTAAAAATCTGGTATAGATAGCACTGGCAGCACTTCCTGCCAGCTGCTGATAAATTATTGATTCGACTAACGATTGAAATGCATCAGTACGTAGTCTGATTGAATACTTTCCAACAGTTTTGATCAGCCCCCCAAGTTTCGGGTCTACTTTTGAAAGATACTTTAGAGGATCTGCGCTCATATCTAAAAAGCCATCGAAATTGTCAGGGTCTGTTCATATCAAACATACTGGCTGAGAATTCTGCTAATTTCCTTAATGCTAGAATTCTCTGTTTTCTCTCTATTTCTGCTCCCTCAATGGCAGACGAGAGATAGCTTATAGATTTATCATAGGTTCTTCGGGCAACAGGATATGGCACACCATCCTTTCCACCATGTGCGAAGTTGTACTTTACGGGATCTTGCCATGAAGCCTTTGTTCCAAAAATTATCTCACCAATCAGTGACAGAGCTCTTATTGAAGCTGGACCAATTCCAGGAACGGAGATCAATTGTTCATAATTTTGCGGTTGAATGTCATAACACTTTCTAAAGACATCCCAGTTTAATTTCCGGGGCATCTCGTAGCATTCAATATTTTGAGAGCGCGTCTGGTTATTATTCTCTAAGTCATCTGGTGCAACCCAACTATCTAAAGTTTTATCTCTATTTTGTGAAATATTTGTTGCCATTGCTACCTTGTAGACTGACGATTTCAAATAGTCAACTTCGCCTTTAGCCAGTTCCAAAGAGATTTTTTGATTTTCAACGGAATTTCTTGAAGTCATGTCAAGAACATTCGTCCCTTTACGATTGCTGATAATTCCAGCATGCGGCTCAGATACAAAGCTCTTCAAATTGTCTGAAATCCAATGATACCTTCTAGCCATCTTGTTACTGGGATTCATCCCTTGTTGTACAATGGTCCAATTGCCCCTGTCATCAAAAAGAATAACATGATGATATAGGGAGTAACCATCTTGTAGTACTGCATTGTCTATCTTTGCGGCCATTCTACTTGCATACAATAGATCGTCAATTTTCCTAGACGACAGATTATAGTGGGACTCAGCAAGTTTAGGAATATCATGCTTTACTTCTGTAGATTTTCTTCCCTTCCCACCAGCAACAGATATTGCTTGAACATCGTCCTTGAGTGACTGTTTTAGGACTCCTGTAACTACTGTTGTAACGCCAGAGGAATGCCAATCAAATCCTAGTACACAGCCAAAAGCTTGAAACCATAAAGGATCCGCTAATCTTCTCAAAAGTTCATGTTGTCCATATTCATCTACTATTACCTTTGATATGGCATAGGAAAGTTTGACCATTCTTCTAATCAAGAAGGCAGGGGCATGTCCTCCGTGTAAAGGGAGGTTGATGATAGAAGAACGGGAATTCATTGCAATATGAAGTATGTCCTACTGCGACTATTAATTTCTAACAAACATATTAATTTTAACAAATACAATCATTGCCTAGTCAATAAGGGATAATCGAATGGCTGGGCTTTGAAAAGAACCCTACCTGCATTCTTTAACATCTTACCTCCTAGTTTACCTTAATGGTTCAAATTCTGCCAAGCTGTGGCCTAGTACTTTATCTGCTCCTAGTGAATTCTGATCCCATGGTTCTATTAATAATTAAGTTAATAACAGCAGTACTATAGAGTGAGAACTTACCTTTCTCACTTAAATTATCGCAGATACCAGATCATCTACATAGGCAAATTAAATGTAACAAAAAATTCTACTAATAATCCTCTAGGAAAAATTTCAGAATTTGAGTGTATAAGGATATTCCTGAATGCAAATATAATCAGGGAATGTTAACTCTAATAGATGTGAAAAAATCTCATTTAATACTGTTAGTATTTGCTATTCTTTTCAGTTCTATTCAATCTTATAATGATAACAACTATATTATCTTGGATGCACAGGGTCAAATTCCTCAGCATCAACAGCAAATCACATCAATGCAACCAACGCCCCATTTACCTCAGCCAGCTGTTGCCGTCAAAATTACCTCCCCTCCAACCAATCAAAATGTATCTACAGGCAATCTTACGATAATCGGGACTTCAAGTGATACACCGACAACAGAATGTCAAGTCTATGCTGATTGGAATGATAAAAAGCCGTTCCAGCGGGCCGTGGCAGCAGGTCCTGAGGGTAATGGAGATTATTCTAGGTGGAAATTCACATATACTTCTTCGTATCACGAAATTACAAACGGGACAAATGAATTAACCTCTAAAATTTCATGCATTGCAGGTCCTACTAATTTAACCAAATGGTACAGTATCAATGTAACAGGCATTGAGGGATTGAATCTGCAGAAGAACAATTTTTCCGCGTCAACAAATCAGGTTAATGTTAACAACAGTGATGGGTATACCAATTCCGAACCTTCGATATCTAGGGTTACCGCGGCCGAAATAATGGTTCCTAAATTTGACTCTTATGACTCAGAAGAATCGGATGCCGGAACAGAAGATGAAGATACAGAAACCCATGATAACGATGATAAAACAAGCGAAGATGATGAAACTGAAGACGAAGAAACCGAGGACAATGAAGAAGACCAACTAGAAGAAGAACAAATAGAAGAAGACCAACTAGAAGAACAAGAACAACAAATAGAACAACAACAAATAGAAGAAGAAGAAGAAGAACAAGTAGAAGAAGAAGAACAA
>JALZGI010000203.1 GCA_030861105.1 Thermoproteota archaeon | reverse complement strand
ATTTTTAGACTTAGCAGTTCTTTTGGTCGTGCCGAAGTATCATACGCCATAGAATGGTAGCAACGATCTCGTCTTGAAGAACAATATTTCAAAAATATTGCGTGTTCTTTATTATTCCAAATATCTGAAGGTTTGTATGGAGATTTCTCCTTTTTTGGTAATTGCCTTATTCCTTGCATGCATGGAGGAGTGATCCATTTCTTACTGTCGCCTTCATTTTGATTATATAACCATCTAAAAAACTTTTTTAGAATCATTTGTCTTACATTATAAGTTCCAATCCATTTGTACGTGGGGTCGTCTGTTTCAGTTCTCCTTAATGAAGCTAAATAACTCAACACATCGTCCTTTATTATTTTTTCAAAGGGTTTGTAAGCCAGATATCTGTTAAAATAACATAGAATCTGCAGGTGGTTTAAACTTGTTCTTAGTGCAAGGTTCTGCTCAATGTGGCCAGTTACCAAAAAATTGTAAAGTATCTAAGTATTTTGAAGGTTAGCAGAAGCTAGAGTGCTGAACATAGATTTTAGATGTGGGTAGTCCACCTTCAGTGACAGATTTTATTTTTTCTTCTAGTTGTATTTTAGTTTTAGTTTCGTTTGCTTGTACCTGAGGTTTTGTGAGAGTTGTTGCCAAGGATTAGTCACTTTTCAGATGATTTGTTTAAGCTGATATAGCTTCACCCAAAACACGTGAATAGCCGGTTAGTATTTCTGTCAGAATACACTACTGTAAAACGCTCTGAGACAATTGGACTTAATCTTGCCATATTTTCTGATGAGAAATAATACGTACAATCAAGAAACCACGATCAATAATTACCCGACTATGTGTTTTTATTGACCGTAATTATAGTTACAGTACCTCGAGCGGAGGAATCTCAATTGAGATGGCCATAAAAATTATAGAGACGGACATCATATATTAAATAATGTTCCCACAAGTATCGTATGCTGATCAGGAGCGAAAGTGTAAGACTTAAGCTTTTATAATTGATATTGTGTCACTGGTTCATAAGTCTCCATAGTTTGAATAGTAATTTTCACGACCATAATCTTGCTTCGCATTCAAAAATAGTAAAACAGGCCCTCATTCTAAAGGACAGAATTCACAAGGATTGTGAAAAATATGATGAACAATTTCGAATAGGAATAGAAATTGAAATATGTTTGCTGGATAGTGAAGCAAAAACAGTTAATGCTCAACCATTAATAGAAGAACTAAAAGGAAAAAAGTATCAGGTAGATAACGAGTATGGTTCCTGTCAATTTGAATTCAGAACGCCACCAACAAATATGGAGAATATCGTTGAGCTAAACAGATTATTTGAGCAATTTATAGATTATATCGATAAAATAGTGCAAAGAGTCTACAAAAATAAAGATGTATACCCTGTATTCTTAGGTGCCAATCCTTCTCCACAGATCTTAGAAGAAGAATTGATTACGAACAAACCACGATACAAAAAGCTTGCAAAATGGCAAAGTAAAATCCCTGATGTTGAAATTGATGGGCAAAAGATAAAAGCATCACAAATACCCGCTGCAATACAAGGTTTTCATCTTCATCTACAGGGCCAAAATCCAAGCCATACTGCGTTATTGTTTAATCATATATTAAACATAATTCCATCTGCAATATTACTTGGAGCCAATAGTAAACTCCTTGCTGGTAAGATCTATTCGTTTCATGAACCAAGAATTTATCTGTATGATCAATCTGAACAACAAAATTCTGGATTCCCATCTGTTTCAAAATATTTAGACGGAGTGGAAGACTATATCGACTACATGACTTCAAGAGAATCAGTTCTTGCAAAAGATTACTTTGCACTTGAAAAAGAAAGACATGATGATGCGCGTATACGACTAAACACTGAGTTTTATCGTATTGAAACAAGAGTAATGTCTGTACAACCAACTCCTAAATCATTATTTGCATTGACTGAATTTTTCATTGGTTATTTGTATAGAGCCATTAGTGAAGAAAGACAATTACGGCCTCTAGCAGTATTAAGAGAAGAAAGGATGGCTGTAATAAGATCGGGCTATGATGCGATGAGTCATTTTAATATTATGGATACAATTAGAAGTCAGCTCGATTTTGCAAAAAAGGCCTGTCGGATTTGGGTCTGAAGGGGGAATTTCTAAATATATTAGAAAAGAGGTTGGAAAATAAGAATAGTCCTGGTGACTATGTCGCAAAATTGTGGCATGAAAAGTTTAACGGTTCTGTAGAAAAGACTGTCTTTGAGATAATTGCTCATATGTGGGAACGAACAAAAATTAATCATCCTATAATCTAGTTGTTATACTGTATCCATTAATCTCTCGTATATTTTTATAGT
>JALZGI010000548.1 GCA_030861105.1 Thermoproteota archaeon | reverse complement strand
TCACAGGCGTTTATACTGCCGACAAGGTCGGCACAAACACTGATTGAGACAATTGTCTTTGTTTTTATTTTGTTCATTGGTATGGGAGGAGCACTTTTGCTTTATAGGGCAGGGAGGTCAGCGACTTCAAAAACGCAAGCGGCATTTTTAGCGTCTGGTTTTGCACTGATAGGGATTTCACTAATGTTAGGATTTACTCTGGTTAACCTTAAGGGCTGATAAGCGAAATTCCTGCGTCACGATAAATGATTGTTTGCTGATCTATTGAGGGATGTTTCATAATGTTCATGGACAAGTCGGTCTCATTTAACATTTCTACACTTAGCCTTACTACACTTTTTTGATTCAAAAGCCTCCTGCAGGCAGGAGCTTTGATCCACACATCCTCGGACACCCTTTTGTATCGAACCATGCTTGTCACAAGAACTGGAATCTTATAGAAGAGGCCGTGTTGAACAAGTAGCATCACATAGACTGATAGTAGGTGATTAAGACGTCCCACTGTATATGGTGACTTTGTTGTGTTTGACGTTGTAGTGGTGGGTTTTATAGTTACGGACTGTTCTAGTCGATCTTCTTTCTCTCCTGGTGACCGTTGTTGTGTAGAAAGATTAATGTTTTCTTCTTCTATTGATGTATATGTTGACGGTCTTTTTTGTTGATTTTCTCTTAACTTCCAAGGTGGTTCGTAGATAACGCCTGACCCTTGCGCTTCATTCTCATCGGCTTCCTTTTTTTTGCTTGGTGGCTGTTTTACAATCTCTGATTCGTACCAGGGAGTGGGATACATATTGTAAAAGCCGTTAAGAGAATCAAAAATCACAATTGACGCTTCAGGCATGGACGCAATAGCATTACCAAGCAGGGATTCGAATCTTCCTTCTGAGGGAAGAAACACCTGAACAAGTCTCTTATCCTTATTTTTCCTCTTGGAGATAGTTATCCTGCTGTCGTTAGTATTCTCGTCGCCCTGCTGTTTGTTGTCAAAGTTATTCTGGTAGTAGTACTCGCGACTTTCGTTCTTATTCCTATGATTATAAGAAATGTCTTTCGAAGTCTGATAATTATCCTTAATTATGAGTCCTGCGGCCAAATAGGCCGTAAAGACAGTATCTGTATCTATGTAAAGCACACGCTTGTGGAAATTATTTTTGTTGTCAAGGCTTGATTGTGTTAATGCTCCTGCGATCATTGTAGTGAAGCATAGCCTTGCGTATGGATCGCTAAAGGTAACGGTGTTAAGACCATCGGTTCGCAGGATATCATTGGGGCTGAACACTATTACTGCTCTCGTATTTGTGGTACGGATCAGTTAATAACATTTGATGTGTACATATCGTTCCAGTCAATCTATCACCTACTCATTCCTGCTCCTGATGCCACTACAGAAGTATGTTCCATCTTGGTACAAGTGACTCGCAGATCTTCCTTGTTTCGTAAAAAAAGATAAAAGTCTGCTAGAGAAAAATCTAGCAGAATCGTCTTTGATCCAGTCAAAAGGAGTAATATTCTGTCCACACAAATAGAATAATGTTCTATAAGCAGTCGACGGAGCAGCAGCTAGCCATTACTTTGCGAGTTCAACTTCTAGAACTTTTATTCTAGCAGCCAATACACACACTCCGGGACTACCGTTGAATGCGATTAACCAAATTAAGGGACGGGTATTTGATGTAATTGACTGCTATAAAGTAAGGCTGATTTTGAAATTTGCTCAGTAGAGTTTTGCAGCTTTCTTCCCATAATAATAATAGCTCAAGTTTCCTTGTATGAATTCACAGTACTCTGATTCAAATCAGCTTAATTTCCATGTATTGGTGCAATGATATAGAGTCCATGCGTTGGTTCAGGGTTGACCCTAGTATAGCAGTTTCTTCTTGAGCAGACATTTTAGAAGTAAAGGCTTTTTTAAATATAAGCCTTGGAGGTAGGCCACCCCTCCTATTTTGAAGGGTGTCATTATGTTTCCAAACTAAAAATTATCCGGGGGGGTTTTACGAAGCATACAGTTTCATTATTTTTAAATGTTTTAGTCCAAATGCCATTTTTTTCCAATATAGAAAGAAGATATATATCTTGTTTCTTGTATTCTATTGCAGTCTTCTAGCGTCTACTATCCCAGGCTGATCATACTATCATTAACTCCCTAAGGAGCTCGGATACGCTTTGGAATCTTATTCTTATTAGTTAGTGGGCGTCCATCTGCTCTAATTCTGTCAGTCGCGTTTCCAGTCTGTGTATTCTCTCCAATTCAATCAGTACATCTGGGCCTCTATTCGTCTTGTCTAAGTCCCGAGAGGCAGAAACATCATCCGTATCATTTTGGACTGTAAATATTAGCAATAATTTTTACAGCATACACAGTATACATGAATTGAAATACATAATGGAAATGTCCACTTCATAATTAGTTCATCTAGACATTCCCCATGCATTTTGTTATCATAACTGAATCGGCAAGCATAGCAAGTCAGACATAAAAAATGATTTCCTCAGACCCGTCCCGTTTTGTATTTTAACCACCAAAGGAAGTCCACCCGAAAAAGAAAGGGAGAGGTTCTACTTGGCTAGTCTAGCCAAATGGCGGTGCTCCGCCAAACAAACTGTCTCCATCATCTTCGTCTTCTCCGCCCCCTCCCTCTTCTTCAACACTGTCAGCCTCTTCATCTCCACCCGTGCCAGTACCGCCTGCTATATCTGCCCCATTTGCACCATTTGCACCATTTGCACTATCTCCACCTTCAGTACCTTCTGCAGCGCCAGATACAGAAGCAGGCGGAGCTCCTGCAACCCCCGTTACATTCACAGTGTGCCACTCGTTTAGTAGAGTCCCAGCAGTACTACTTTCTGCACCAGGACCGCTAGGGAAGGGATTGAGGTCAAGCTCCCCACCAGGGGGACAGGATATTTTTGCCGTCAGCTCATTTGGTCCCTGACCTATTAGCTGGTAATCCTGGGCGTATGTAAAGGTCCATGTCGAAAAGTCTTCATCGTCTCCGCTTTCACCTGCTGCTGTGACATTTTGCATGGGACTTACATCGTTAACATCCGCGAAAACTTGACAGTCGGTATCTTCGTTATCGGAAGACACTCCCTGTATTGTTAATTCTCCAGGGGGAACCTGTTGCCCGTCCTGAACTGACGTAATCTGAATAGTAGGTAAACCGGAACCAGCACCAGGAGCTGTAGGAGTATCAGGGACAGGCTGTGCGTTAACTTGACTCAGGGGGTTAACGCTTATGCCTGCTAGTATAGCAAAACATGAGAACAAAGTTGCTGCGATACAGAATAATAACATCCTATGACAAGCCCTTGCACTTAAAGTGTCCAATAGCCGTCTGTCTGTCATGATAATAACATGCGTGAGGGCTTTGTTATTTAAACGTTGAAGTGCATATCATGAGAAGGGTTACGAATAGCAGCCATTGTTCAAAATTTGCGCTCTTACCGAG
>JALZGI010000543.1 GCA_030861105.1 Thermoproteota archaeon | reverse complement strand
GTCGGTACAACTGGCCGACTAACAAAAGGGACATTGCAACTGCAACTACGACTCCATAGAAAATGATAGGTCTTGGATTCACACTCACCCTAATCTAGTCTTTCTATAATAAATTTTTCTATAAGATTCTCTAATACAATTAATCGGAATTTGCGAGCTTCTTATTGGGAAACATTATTGATTAGAAGTTCAAAAATGAATGCAAAAGAGTGGCCTGGGACCGGTAAATGAGCCACAATCATAGTGGTCTAAGCCCACCTGCTGCATCTTGACACGCTCAGTATTCTTTCATTAGAATATACCTTATCAGCCAACTTGCCGCATGTTTGACAAACAAAGAGGGATAAACAATTTACACGAGATCCTAACAAGAATAAGCTTGATTATTAAATAGGCTACAATGATATGAGGATCACTATCACCATCGCCTCAGTCTGTGAAGATTAACTATCATTAGTTACCGAATGGCAGAACATCGGCTATTACTTGCTCTCCTTTCTCATCTTCTTCATCAGTTCCTTCTCATGTTTCAAATATCTACGTTCAAAGGTTTACCCCATAAAGAACTATCTTTTAAAAGATTCCAACTCGTATTCATATTGCAGTTGATCAATAGCATTATAAACCTCAGCCTTAACAGGCAATGGGATATTCTTGGCTATCCAAATTTTGCTGGTTTTAGAGTCCACAGTGTAGCTCAATACGTAGGTTTCAAAAGTCTGAGAATTAATTCGTATTTCTTCTTGAGCACTTATCTTTACTGGAACAGTTGTTACCTCCCCAGAGATTGAATTCCATTGCGATCCGACGACCAAGTATTGAGATCCTTCAGCAATATCCCTAATCTCGAATATTGAAGACTCTATCAGCTCATAGTATGGTTTGAAGACCTGACTGACGGGACCTACATTGGTTAATTGTTCTTTTGACAACAGAATTGCACCTTGCAGGTTTTTAGTGCTTGGGTGCTCTGTTCCATTGATTATACTGATGGATGCTTGCCAGTTATTCTCATCGTTATCATCTTGTGTAAATCTTATAGACACTGACGAATCTATAAGTGAACCATTTCCTCCTAATCCATTCCAGGCTGAAGCATAGCCGCCAATCCTATTCAAAGAGTAATTCATAATTGTACCATCATGAATATTATTTCCCACATTAAACAGGTCTGAAGCATCTGGCGGATCAAATACTGACGGACCTGATCCTGAAAAACCGCCTCCAGCAGCTATTATGGCAATACTTACACTTACCCCAAAAACTGCCATAATTCCAGACAGTAATAGAACCTTGACCTTCGGAGACGTATACTAGATCATGACAACTAAATCACAACTATATTTATTATTAACCACAAGACCAGGTCTTATCCCGGCAAATAGCACGGACAGACCCCATTTTTCTCTAAGACTGAAAAAGAGATCTCGCCAGCAGCAGAATGTTTCTTCTTCGTTCTCTAATTCTACGCAGAGAGTACGGAAACCAATGACTTCCGTAGGGGATATACTCCGACACTCTAAATCCTCTTTTTACGAGGTTTTGCTTCATTTCATTATTAATGCCCATAAGAAATTGAAATTCGAATTTTCTGGTATGCACCCCATACTTTTGTGATAGTTCTATTGCTTCACCTATGAGTTTAGGGTCATGGGTGGCTATTGCAAAGGTGCTGTCGTTAATATTGCTGTATCCAAACAGAGTTTTCATCAACTTTGAGAAATTAGCGTTGATTTTGTCCATGGACTTAAAAGCGATGCTTTCTTCTTCCTTGTATGCCCCCTTGACCAACCTAATACTTGCACCTTGCTCCATTAAATGCAATAAGTCGCTTGAGCTCCTCTTCAGATAGGACTGAATCGCTACTCCTATACCTCGTTTGTATTCTCTCAGCAGATCAAGATAGATCGATATTGTGTCCTCGACGAACTGGATTGATTCAATATCTATCCACAGGAATCTATCTAAACTCTTAGTCCTCCGGGCAATTTGTCTAAAATTGTACAAACATTCATTATAACCAATTCGTAGACCAATTTGTGTTGGCTTAATCGAAATGCATCCATTAATTTTGTTACTTTCCAGTACGCTCAGCAACATGAGATATTCCTGCACTGTCTCTTCTATTGTTGTTGTATTGGTAGCATCTTCACCGAGAAAATTTAGAATAGCAGACAGACCTATGCTATTACAATCCTTTGCTGTTGACAGCGCACTTTTGTACGTATTCCCGGAGACCCACCTCCTGGCTATCTTGTATAATAATCTCTGAAGGAAACTGGCTTTAGAAGATGACTTTGAGGTCTCTGAGAGGGGAATTGTATGTGAATACCAATTTTTGGTTTCGTTCACAATATGTTAATAATACGAGATTCTAGTATTAATTATTTCTTAATCTAACAATTTCAAATACTATTTTCCGGTATTCAAGGGTTGGACCATAATATTTCAGATACTCGTTCAGAGCCAGACATGACAACGCTAAGGGAATCATATACCCCCAAAAGATCCTGTATTGATAAGGACTATGCAGTTACAATTTCACATTTGTAATGCGAACCAAGTCAAGCCAAAGTAGTTTTTTAATAATATTGAAAGTATTAAATCTAATATTATCCTTTATAGGTTGCCGATCAGACAGTGTCAGGAGCGCATGCTTTCGATTAAGCTTCTTGTTGTTGTATCGTTGTATCTGGCTATGTTTGCCATAGGTCTTCTTGTGTTTAATACGGCGGCGCTAGCTCAGAATTCCAGTGCTAATAGTTCACAATCGGAAATTACTGTCATCGAAAGAAAAATAGCGCCTGCCAACCTCACAACCGTAAAAGCCAATGTGACAGTCTTACCCTTGACTAATAACACGGAATAAAACGGCTAATTGAGACCTGTTGCTACTAGTCACAGTTTGTGTCAGCTCTTTTTACCTCTCGTAACCCATTCATTGAGATAAGTTCTTTAGTGAAATTTGGATAGACAATAAGATTTGTGAAAAAAGATAGCAGACTCTCGCAGCCTGCTTATACTGATTATTTTTGCAATAACGCCTCTGTTTCATACTGTCAACGCTTCTGCGTTAACCAGTCAACCTGAAACTGTTTCTACTCTTAATTTTGCCTCTCCCACTACTACCTCAAATATGACGGGTCATACCTCACCAGTGGATGCAACAGCTATTTCAGTGAATGACGTAATATCAGATAATATGGACAAGCGTTCTGAATCAAGCCATTCTTCCTATTATTGATAAACCCGATTATTCGATCAGTAGGATGATATCTGACAATCAAAGTCAAAAAGAGGGGAAATAAAGATCGTTCAACCAATTTAACATCAGATTCAGAAATTGTTGTAGCCAATAATGGTCAAGCCCAGAATGCTAGATAGTCGATAATAAAATTATAGATACAAGAAATCAGACTAATGACACTATTCTGCTTACTAGTAACCAAACTCTTCTGTTACAGTTCGAGGACATCACCGACTCTTACGTCATCATAAACTGTAGAGGATAAAGAACATTGCTAAGGACAAGTGCAGATAGAGAATGCAACATGAGCTGTTGCTATATCAGTACAGGATTCTAACAATATACTGATACGAGATTTAACAGAGCATACGTCAACAATAAAAGGTTCCTCTTCTTCCTCCTCAACCATTCAGTCTACCGTTATCAGAGGGGTAAAAGAACTGGATAATCTAACCAATAGAGTTGCAACCATGCAAAAGTTCAATACTAAAATAACACATGATGTGTAGCGCTTAAATCATTTGGCAGCAAGCTTTCTTCCTCGTATCTTTTGCCTACCATTATTAGCAGTGTTGTAGCAGCCATTGTCTCTTTCACTATCGTTATTCTGTTACCTCGTATCCATAAAACTGGTCAGGGTGTAAAGTTCGATAACGCGAGACTCAATAAAAAATATAGATGAGCGTCAAAAACCTCTTTGTCATCCGTGATTGTTGCTAGGATCGAATCTGTACCATCAGCACTATTGTCAAGACATCAAAATTCCAGTAAATGGGAGAGACCATTAAAGTTCCTGGATTACTGGATCTATTTAAGTCCAAACTACTCTACTTTTATTTTGTCCTTATACTGTACTGACCAAAATTTTGAAAATGAATCGAACCAAGATTCAGTTAGTTTTGTTGTATTTCGGATATATTCAGCATACATATTACTGCAGGCATTGATATAGTCATACCATGAACTCATATAGGATGTAAACAAGTCATAAGACTTTTCTTTTTTGTTTTCTTCCATTCTTATACTTCAGCCC
>JALZGI010000531.1 GCA_030861105.1 Thermoproteota archaeon | reverse complement strand
TAGTCATAAAGTTAAGTGGTAGCATATTCAGTCAGGATGCAAACCATAGCTTAATTAAAAAATACGCCGAAATGTTGAGCGACATCAGTATTAGAGTGCAACCAATAGTGATTGCAGGAGGTGGGATAGTTGCACGTCATTATATTAATCTTGCACGGAACCTGGGATCTGATGAAGCGAATCTTGATATTATAGGAATTGAAGTTTCAAGAATAAATGCAAAACTGTTAATCACGGCATTAGGAGATCGCGCGTATTCACAAGTGCCAAAGAACTTAGAAGAAGTAGCAATAGCAGTGGCTAGCAATAAGATTGTAATTGCAGGAGGTTTACATCCAGGTCAGAGCACTAATGCAACATCGGCATTAATAGCTGAAGCATCAAAGGCTTCAAGCTTTGTAAACGCCACTGATGTTGATGGTATATATGATTCTGATCCGAATACAAACTCCAATGCAAGATTATTTAAAGAAATTACAGTAAATGAATGTGTTGAGATTCTCAAAGTTGAAAGTGCTATGGCAGGCACATATGATCTAATGGATATAATTGCATTGAAAGTAATAGAGCGTTCAAAAATACCAACACGAGTAGTACGATCGAATATAAGTAATATTAGAGATGCTGTAGATGGCAAGGATATCGGTACTAAAATCATAGCCTTCAGGAAACAGTCTTAATGGTACCCTTAAATTCCGGTATTCCATCATTAATCACAGTTTTGAGAATTTCTTCTCCTTGCTTTGTAGGCAGGGGCTTTGATTGTGCCTTCGCATAACCCTCGCTGTCACAAATTAAAAGTATCAACTCTTCCCCTTTCGCCAACTTTCCAATAAACATTTCCTCGCCTACAGGTTCGAATCCTGTATTAGTCTGTTTGATAGTATAGGTCAGCATTGCAAACCCAGTATAATCAAATAATTTCATTTGAGCTTTTCTTGACCTTTCTTGACCAAGAAATGCTGCCTTATAATACTGCATATATAATGCATCCCTTCATGCATTATTTTATAATTGCGCACATTTTGCCATCATATTATATTGGAGACAAAGAAGGTCCTGCAAGATCTATTGCGAAACGTAATGATCTATACCTACTATAATCGTCTAATAATATCTTTGCCAAACGCCTAGTAATATCTGTTACACTTATCAAACCCACAATTCTGTTATCTTCTTCTAATACAACTAGACGTTTAATATTATTCTGTACCATTACCCGCGAAGCCGTATCCACCGAGTCATATGACATGATTGTTATAAGAGGAGCTGACATAATCTGTTCTAGTTTGATCCTACTTGCTGCAACATTCCTCGTACAAACACGCTTAACTATGTCTCGCTCTGTAACGATTCCAATAGGATGGCTATCTTTGTCCATGATGACTACTGAACCCACTCTTTTCTTTACCATCATTTGAGCAACATCCTGAGCCGTTTTTCTTGTATCCGCTAGTATTGTGACAATCGACTTCTCTGACATAATTTCACTTACCGAGCTCATCAATTAGTTGACTAACACAAGATCTTTTTGTATGTTGCGCGTGAACTCTTTTTTGAAGAATGTATTAAATTAGTCCACTGTCGATGCCAATCCTTGAATCAAGAGCCCCTCATCGCCCTCTGGTCTGCTACATTGACTATTAAATAAATATAATTTGCAAACTCACTGGTTTATTATCCAGATTCTTGATATGTATATTTTGAACGCACAAGTTAATACTTTTTATCCAGACGTTCAATTAACCATTAACTAAAAAGAGAGGCTTTTAATTGTCTTAAAGTGTCTTTAGCAATTCCAGGACTCTCTCTTTGTAAGGATGTCTTGTCGAAGAGAACAGAATTTAATAAAGATCAAAAGCAGTTAACAACATCATCTCTATGTAGGAAGTTGATTTGGAATATCGAGATCCTTAAGCGATCAGTCCTGTCTACCTTGATTTGACAACTTGTATCTGTCCATTATTTGCCCTCGCTATTATATTTTTAAAGTCCATATCTTCTGCTGGAGGAGTGATCGTGACTGTAGAGAATGGTCCCATATTCCCTATCCTTTGAACTCTGCCATCTTCTCCAAATTGTACTGTAACGTCATTTAATGAATTAAAATTGTTATTTGATAGCCTTACCGTTATCGTCTGGAGTGTTCCCATCCCCTCTTCCCTCTGTATAATCTCAATATATAATCCTGCCCTTGATAGGAATACAGTTAAAACTACTGCTGCAATTATGATGAATCCTATCATTATAATCTTTTTTGCAAATCGGATTCTTTTTGTACGTCCTCCACCTACACCTATCTTTTTTCCCCAACCATCCTTGGTTGGTTGATCGTTGTTATCCCATCTTCCCAAATTACAAGATTTACCTCTCCTACCTATTGACTCTAATTGTTATAATAGACTATTGATAATATTATCTAATTTTACATCTTTGTTGACACTAAGGGCACCAAACTTACAAGAATGCTGCAATTACCTTTGGATAGGTTACCCGGATACATCAGCAATCAGTGTAGGCATGCATGTATAGTTTTACTCCTCCAGAGACATCATCAGATTATACCCTTCATAATTTGGGATGTTATGTGATCGATATTTATCTTCAATTATGCTAAATATGATTTATTATCTGGATTCTTTCTATTGGCGTAGATATCTTCCTATTGCCGACCGTGAAATTTATTGATGGCATTTGCCAACCTTATGTCGTAGTTACTGATTCCATTTAGATCATGAGTTACCAAATCGATATTGACCTTGTTGTAGACATTGAACCACTCAGGATGATGATTCATCTTCTCTGCCTGCATAGCAACTCTTGTCATAAAGCTAAATGCTTCGCTGAAATCCTTGAACTCAAAGGATTTACTCAATTTGCCATTTACTACTTTCCATCCAGGTATCTTAGTTACTTCTGATTCTATTTCCTTATCGGTTAGTTTATGATACGTATCTCCCTGAGACATACTTTAATTTACATAATTATGTTATATAAAATAGCAAGTTTATTGGATGATATGGAATAGCTTTTGTGATTAACTAAAAGACTGAAAAAGGCATCTGACCAGCCTCCAGAGCTCTTCTATGGTCTTTAATACGCATAGTTAGCAGGGGTTACCTTGTTATTATCATGATAATGTGATTTCTTCATCTTTGCAACTCTTTGTTCAATTGCTTTTACAACCATCTCTCGGTTATACTCAATCCTTATTGGAAAAAAAATGTTAGCTTCTTTTACTCCAACAAGGGAATTGACCCGAGATCGAATGGATTCAATCTTGAGGACATCTTCACTTGCGAGTATTAACCCTATATTGGATATGTGATCAAGCACCATTAATGATAAGATAAGATTATCATGAAGTTCAGTAAAGATTCTTCCAAAAATAGAACCATCTTGCATTCTGTCGATTTTGACCTCCAGAAAGAATACAATTTGTCCTTTCATCGCGTAAGGATTAGGAAGAATTGTAAATTCTAATAGACGGTATTGTAGAATTCTGTCAAGTCGTCTACGAATTGTTTTAGGTGAGATCGAAATTGCCTTTCCAATATCTGTTATCTCCATCCTCGGATTCAGTACTAGTTGTTTTATTATCTGATAGTCTGTGCTTGTGAATCTTTTGGGGATGTTAGGATTAATATTCCTCTGAACAGTAGCTCCAAGAATTACATGCTGCAATGATTTTAATAATAACTTAATTTTTTCTTCTGATTCTTCTTTTACCGCTATGGAAAATCCGACGGCGCCACCAAGTACTTGGAATTGATATTGTATATCACCTACTAACTTAATCCTGTCAGTTATATCATTGCTCAGCCCATCATTTCTAATCGCAAAGGTACATATTGAATTATAGCTGAGGATCGATGGATTTACCAATGTGATGAATCTTTCTATTACATTTCCTGAAATCATTTTGTCAACCCTTGCTTTAACACTCTTCGTAGTTAGTCCAATAGTATGAGCTATATTTCTATAAGGCAATCTGCCATTTCTTCCAAGCAAGTTAAGAATTTTAAGGTCGATTTCATCTAGAATAAGTCTTGGCATATGGAGATATCGATAAAATTACCGTTTATAAAAATTATTTTTGTATTATTCAATCTATATGTAGACATACATATGAATTCTAAGACCTTCTATATGACTTTCTCCCAGACTTCTACCATAGTGGGACTTACTGGGAATATTCTACCCGTTTTCCTCAAGAAATTTCACTATTATCCGGTTTTCCTTTAATGCTTAATTACCAAAATTCTGCAAATGATTCTCTATCTTGCATATGTCCAAATATAATGTGTTCATTATATCTGGCAATCCAATTACTATTGACGGTCTTCTTATATTTATTAAATCCTAATACTGTAAGTAAATAATGCTGTACCTTATTACCAACTTACGGGATAGAGTACACTTCTGATAGCTACTGATAAGGTAACAATATCTTGACATACATGGGAATTTCTTTAACTGAATAACCACAAATGAATATTATAAGTACCAGTGACAAACACAAGTTATGAAAATAAGGTTCAATCCAAAGAGTGCGCAAATTGAATTTGAAAATCCATTAGAGCAAACGACATTCGAAAAGTATTATCCCCTCTCTCAAAATACACAAATGGAAATAAAAATAGATTTCATCAATAGTATAAGACAGAGAAAAAGACCCGACGTTAGGTTATCTTACATCAAATTATCATGAGATATTTCATTAGGTTCATTGGTTTCCCGCTATGTATTATCACCTTATGTAGATACACCAGAATCGTTAGAATAGTGTCACCGGCCTCACTACCCTTCAAGGACTGTGTCTGGATACTGGGTGTGCGTCAGGATAATGGCCCGGATACGGAGACGATGTATATGTGTGTATCATTATAACTGTGGGTTTAGTATGATTCCCCTTGGAGATACGTGGTTTATTCCTATAGTAATCCTCATTGAACTATTGTTTATTGGACTAACAATACCTGTTTTTAGGGGCCATGCAGAGCTACATTGTATATGTATTTACAAGTCTCATAATTATTGGAAGGAGTATTGCTACAACCTATATACATAGGACGCTGCCTTTTGTAAAACCAATAAGTATTATAGCTTCAATTATGAGGGGCCTATTTGCAGATATTACCGATATATTCAAGTGTAATCACAATAATGGACAAAAAAGAACTCTGAAAACTCTCCACTGCTCCAAAAACATGAATCCGATATCAAATGGATATACCATACTAAGCCTTACTTGCCATACAAATTGCGAAAACAAACATATTTGATATCAATATGGAAATTATTAGATTTTTTGGATGAAACCGTCAGAAACCAGTGGAGAGATTCGTGGCAAAGATATTATTCAGACAGATGCAGCCATTATTGCAGGAATTCTTATCCTTCTTACTATTTCCTCTTTTTCTCCATTTGAATTTCCAAATAGATCAATGTTTGTATCCCTTATTATTCCTGCAATTGCACTATTCTCAATTTCTGCACTATATGTCATAGAAAAAAAATTAGTTATGGGAAAAAGATTTACAAAGGTAGGATTTTATTGGTTAATAGGATTTATGATATTTTTGATGATAGTCAACGTTATAAATGTGATATCCCCGACTATCTGGCAAGATCCGACCTTCGAAAAGATTGCATCGAGCAATGTAAGTAGTATTGCACAATAAGCTGGGACGAAAAAGTCTATGCTCTATGTTTTTTTTATGTGACACAAAGTGTATGGTACATTATTATTATATTGTTTTTATCATTGCTTGAATTGGGAAGTGGTCACTATAGCCCGTATTAGGTTCTCTGCCTCTTCTTATCTCTATAGACTTGTCATGTTTGTCCTTTTTTATCCACTCAAATGACATTGGTCGACCATCAGGTTCTTTAATTGTTATAATATTGTGCCCGTAAGGAGCACGGTCAGTCTCCTTGAATATTTTTATCTCATTAAGATCCATTATTAACTTATTTTCGCCATGATATAAACCTCTGGATATAATAAATTGATCAAGCAGATTCATAGGATTCATTAATTTGTCATTATAATTAGTACCATCTGGGATTAGCCGCCACATACAATTATACAAGTAAGAAGCTTGTTGTAAATAATTCTCTTTATCACTCATCCTTTCCCTGGTCATAAAATCCTTCTTTAGAAATTCGAATATGTATCTCCATTCCTTCAATGGCTCTGGATTAGGTATTGCTCTCAAATGGTTCACAATGCTCTTATCAAATGGTTGATCATTGAAGTCACCCATTATGACTATGTTTTTGTTCCATCTATGATTTAGCTTGGCTATTGATTCGTCAGTTTGAAGGTTTTCTGGCATAGTTTTGAGCTCACTTACGGGAAACTTTAGTATGTTATCCACAACTCTTGCGCAGCCTTCTGCGGCTGTAATCCTAAGGGGTTCGGTTTCACACTGTCCTTTAACTCTTGCCGGCCAATGATTCACAATTACACTTAATTCTGCATCATTCTCAATTACTTTAAGATTTACGTGAAATATGTCACGGGTTGGATATCTTAGATAAACGTTATGGCTGGTTGCGTTAACAAATCTAAACACCCTTTTAGAGTAAACTAAAGAAGTATCTATTCCTCGAATGTCTGGACCATCATTAAATTGGGCTATTTGATAATCACTTCTCCCGATTTTATCGAGCAACCTCTGAGTGACTTTCTCATTTTCCACTTCGCAGATACCCAATAAATCAGGCCCGCGACCATAATTCAATAGCTTAATCACTTCAGCCAAATTCTCAATTTTTTTATCTAATACTTCTGGGGTCCAGCCTCGGTCGGGAGTAAATTCATGTATCAATGCCGTTTCAGAAGAGGTAAGATCAAATAGATTTTCTAAATTCCAAAAGGCAATACCTAACTCTGCCATTATTATTCGATTATGTAGGAAGCATAGCGTGCATAATAAGCCTTATAACCGGTATCATATGCTAAGCGAATAAATTTGTTATGAGAGATAAATGCTACAGTCTTATGAGTGCCTGCCATTTTTTATAAATATCGAGTTATAGCTACGAAGTCCTTGATACTTATGAAGACAAAAAAGAATCTATATATTGATCTGTGTATCATTTTCTATACGATTGAGTAGGTGTATCATAAAGAAAATACCTGCTTGCATGTTGGTTATGTCTATACCCATGAACACGATCTCGTTCTGGCCCATAAATCAATAGCAAACAACAAACAACTTCTAACATGTTGCATGTGCAACATATTGTACTGCGAAAAGTGCGGTAAGGAGGTTTCAATACCCAGCTTTAGTTTTGGTAATAATAGTAAGGGGTTTGAACAACCATGAAGCCTCAGGTACGATATAGCTGTAGGTTAAAGAACCATGATCTTAGCGCTAGGAGGATTGAGATTAAAGATAAATTTAAGTTGATTTCAAATCAAATCACCTTCCTAGTTACGTGTTATGATTGTGGTTTTAAATGGAAGGAGGTATGGACAAGATCATCTTGGTTTATCAGAAAC
>JALZGI010000199.1 GCA_030861105.1 Thermoproteota archaeon | reverse complement strand
CACCATAGGACTGGACCCCGTTTCCCGGCGGCAAGTATGGTCCTCGATAAAAGAGTGGAAAAAGGAAGGCAGATCGATCTTGCTGACTACCCATTATATGGACGAAGCGGAGATGCTGTCAGACAATATAGTAATAATAGATAACGGAAAGGTGATAGCAAAAGGGACAATAAAAGAACTCAGGATGACTATTCCCCAAAATCTACGGGTAGATATCACAAGAGACAATCTAGATACTGAGATATTCAAATCATTTGGTTCTGTGATAGAGTCAGGAGACGATACAATACGCATTTTTACTTTTGAATCTGCTGTAAAAGAACTGACGGAATTTGCTATTAAAAAGAATCTCTCGTTTACAGTGTCTCCGATCACCTTAGATGACGTTTTTGTCTCATTAGTAGGGGGAATCGAGGAAGAAAGACGGCAGCAAGCGAGGGTAGGTACTGTAAAACAGTAGACCTGGTTTCAGGAAGGTTGCCAAGCCGTATCTTCTCTTCTCTACCCTAGCATCCACTTCCTGACATACGTGGTTTGCCCGGCAAAATAGAAAGATAAGATATTCTAAGAGCGTGCGTACTTCAAGATTTGGGACCTGGAGGTAAGTTTGGGATAACCTGCGATTAAGTTCTTTCTCCGAAAGCCATTATATGTAGTTAGACTTATAGTTACAAAGTGCGGGGGTCGCCAAGCCTGGTCAACGGCGTGAGAATGATAGCACATTGTGCTTCATTATGATGCTCAGATGTTGTTTCCTAGTAAGATGAAACTATTGGTTTGACTGGGATACCTCATCCTTAAGAGGTTCGTGGGTTCGAATCCCACCCCCCGCATTTAGACTGCCAGGCCCAAGTTTACCGTTTGCTGTACTCAGGAAGTGTGTGGTCATTTTCTCTGAGGATATATGATTTGTCTCCTTAGCTGGATACAAAGAATGTTAGGGTTTGTTAAGTATATATCATCCTTCTGTCCAAAACTGTTCTTAGCGGGGTGGGGAAGCCAGATCTCAAAGGAAAGAGGCTAGGTAATCCCGGTGGGCTCATAACCCGCAGAGCGGTTTTCATCATTGCTCTCAGTAGTGATGAACGCAGGTTCAAATCAACCCCCCGCTAAAACTTGATTATAGTGGATTCAGCTATTAACACATTCAATGAAAAGACCTGGCTCGTAATTTTTGCTACTCTATTGCAGTTAGAATATTCAATCTAATATTGGAAAGTCACGAATGACGGGCACTTTACGAGGCTAGTCAACGATGTTTTTTCTAATCCATATCTTTGCAGTGGCTTAGTTAAATGCCTATGTGCCTTCGGTGTTGGGATATAAATCCCAGGTGATATTTTCCTCTGAAGCTTTACAATTTCTTTTCGTACGGAGGCAGGCTCTTTAAACTTACATTTCATACATTGAAATCCTTTAGATTTGCCTTCTGATTTCATTCTTTTTAGACAGTGTTTACAAAGCGGATTATGCGTGTTGACAACGCTAGCAAGGTCGAATACCAAAAGATATTCAAGATTTAGCACTTTGGGATAATTTGAAGTCGGTTTTCTTATCCCACCTCCTACCTCGATTGTGTCTCCGGGAGCAAGAAACGAGGCTAGGTGTGAAAGGCCTGTCGGCTCGTAAACTGCAATTTGGAAGATGTAGCCGTCTTTTTCAACTGTGAAAAACGTATGTCCGCCTTGGGTTGTATGAGGATTGACACTGACTTTACATCTTACATATCCCGAGGTACAGCTTTTTGGATCTGACAATTTGATTGTATTTTGTAAATGCATGTTTGTACCTTGGTTTGAACGGTAAATCATGCATCCTGCCGGCTTCTCCTCTATCTTAAGTGATCGCAAAGAGTATGCAACTACATTGGCGTCTTCTCCTCTGATTCCGCAGAAAACCGGATCGGGTCCATGAGGGGCAATTAACATCCGATGGTTATCGAAATCATAATTGTTGAAAGTATATGGAAATGTCTGCTTGCTAAATTGTATTACCTTCTTGGGGTCAATGATCCTCGGTATTCCACAATATTCTGGCCTCCTATATGCAATGGCTTCGTATGTATGATCGCTGTCAAGTAAACAACCAACAGAAGCAAGAGCCCCTACAAGCCCACGACCGCTTCCAAACATAGAATATTCCACCCCGGTCTTTTCTGCTAGCCTTATTGCATCTTGTTTACTTATAACATCGAACATGGCACACCTGCTAAATTCCAATAATGCCGCGGGAAGAAAATTACCTCTAAGAAAGGCAATCCCTGGGTTTGCTCCCGAGCCTATTGCTGAAGTAGACTCTACATGATTCTTTACGAAATCAATTATTCTATGTTGATCCCGATTGTTTGATCGTATTCTGAGGCAAACTGCTCCATTACCCCTTGTCTTCCATGGTATGTTTGGGTTTAAGCGTATCAGCAATGGATAATCAACAAAATTGGCATGGGTTTTTTGAAGGATATATTCTGTTATTCTGAATGCTAAATGTGTGGTGCACTTTCCGTATATACTGTCTGTGTCGTCAATACCAATGTGTAACATCTCCTTCTTTTCTAATGATTTATGATCATATACGAATGAATCAGAACTCGTTTGTATATATTGATGGGTTCTGGATATATAATCCACGTGATATAACCTGTTATCATCATATGGAGGACCGATAATAAGCGCTCGCTCTGGCGAAGCGAGAGGTGAGAAACGTCGGTTTTTATCATTTTATTTTAGCCTCAACATCATTATTAAAACTCATGCAAAATCAAACCTAGAGCAAGCATGAATACACTTTCTTCACACACTTGTCCTCTGGATATAGAAGATAAAGAACTAACTTATCCAACGAGAAACTCATAATGATGAAAGTTAAATATGGATGCTCAATGTCTATACAACTGTAATGGCCAAGGTAGTTGTCGGCAAAACTTCAGAAATTCCACAAGGAAAGATGAGTCATACCACTGCTGGGGGAAAAGAAGTATTGGTTGTGAATATAGATGGCAGTTACTACGCTATAAACAATATATGCAACCATGCAGGCGCCGAACTTCATGAGGGCGAACTCGATGGTAAGGAGTTGACATGTCCCTGGCATGGTGCGAAATGGGATGCTACGACAGGAAATTTGATATGGTTTCCTCAAAAACTAAAGGATCTTGAGTCATACAAGGTTACTGTGGAAAACGATACAGTATTTATAGAGATCTAGCTGCGCACGTAATTCTCGCGGCCTGAAGGTAAGCATCTATCCCTGGGTCACATACCGAAAATTTGTGTCTGCCAGAATAAACTACCAATACAATTCCCTAGAAAAGGGACTGACTAACAATAGGATATAGCAATAATAGAGAAAATTTCTTTCAATTTTTTTTTACAGATCTCTTTTTAGAAGATTTCATCTTAGCCCTAATATAGTACGAGGTGAAACTAATATCTGCCTGTTCTGTAAGCGGATATCAGGGTTAGCCCTGAGTTTGCTGTATTTCACACAGAGAATGGGAAGGTTCGTATTCCTCCCATTTTCTAATGTTTCTCATATATAGTTTGAACTACTATTTTGACTGACTGGAATGGGAATTTTTATCAATACCCTTTTGCAGTTTGTCCTGAACTGATTTTATCCTGTCATTGATTGTTGCCGATTTATCTCTCCTCTCATCTATTCGCGTTGTAGATATTATTCTTTTAACATTACCTTCCTGTCTCAGCGACTGGTGAGCAGCATGTATAGCTTGCAGAACCTTTTCAAAATCACTGGTCTCTATCTGTGTTCCCATCGAGGTCAGTACAGCGTTGATGCCCTCAATTCTTTTGATAGCGTCAAATGCTTTGGCTATATACTTACTCAATCCCGAAACTGTGTAACTATCTTCGCCATCTACTGCGGCCAACACTATGGGGATAACGCTTATCTCTGCATGAATTAGCGGTTGATCTTCTGAAGACATTGGATCAATATGGCTTATAAACTTAAAATAATTAGCTTTATTGTTATGGTGCACCATATTAATCACGTTAGGTACGCTATATTCCGAGAGCATACCAGAGAATCCACGATATTATTTATACAACGAAATTACCTTTCAATATAGGATTACAGCTACTTGAACATACAAGGTTTTCTTTCTTCTTTGCCGCAATCAGTTTTGAGAGGCGAAGAGGTGTCATTGCCGGACAATGTAATCAGAAAAATGTTTAGATTGGTCAGGCTTCAGAAAAATGACGTCTTCTATCACTTGGGATGCGGCGCGAATAACACTGTAAAATTAGCGGCAATCCAATACAAAGTTAAAAGATCTGTAGGAGTGGAGGCTAAAAAAACATTAGCAGTTAAGGCTCAAGCTAGGATAAATGGTGTAAAAAATGCTCAAGTATTTAATGAGGACATAAGAAGAACACAGATTTCAGATGCGACCGTCGTACTGTTTTGGTCTGCCGATCTTAAGGTCATACCTCATATGACCAAACGATTTGAAAGAGAACTCACAAATGGAGCTCGGATTATTACAGTATGGTCGCCCCTTCAACTGATGATTCCTGATAAGGCTGACTTTCCTTTCTTTATATGCAGAAAGCCATTCCGATATGCTGCCAACCTTTCTGAACAGATTAAATCAATTTACGGAACCAGTTGTATTGATTTTACTGCCTCATGGTTGTTATCCGAAAAATACATAGATGCCCTAGAGGTAGTTGAAAAAAAAAATAGAAGATTTCTCAGTATGCTGCACAGCATGGTTGTTTGGATAAATGCATGGAATGCGGGAGTATCATGTGAAAAGGAGATTCCGCCCCCCGTAACAACATATGTTGGCATTATGAAAACTTTTTTTAACATCGATTTATCAACTATGATTAAGGCCTAAATAATGCATTTTCTAGATAGGATATTCAATGGATGTGGCTCGTCCTACATGTATTGTTGTCTCTTATCGACTGTGGCATTTTTCGATGGCCTAGCAGAATAGAGCAAGAGCCGCCTAAGAAATGGATCCAAGCAAGTAACTGGGGTTTCAAAGCCAAATCTTGGAACAGATTTCTATACAATGTTAGGAAATCAATTAAATATACAATTAAGTTGTATTTAGGCAAGTAATGGATGACAGTCCCAGGGCGGTTTCGAGTAGGCGCCTATCTCAGCTCGAGGAGCTGGATATCAGGCCAAGCAAGATTAGCAGAAACTTACCCGTACCGCAGCTCATAGAGATTGCCATTCAAAAGGGAGAAGGCACACTTTCCTCTTCTGGCGGATTATCAGTTAAAACCGGTAAATTTACGGGAAGATCGCCAGATGATCGCTACCTGGTCGATGATGAGACAACCCATGATAAAATAGACTGGGGAAAGATAAATCATCCTATTTCACCAGCAAACTTTGAGAAGATTTTTAATAGGATGAAAAAACATGTCCAAGGAAAAGAGTTTTACGTTTTTGATGGTTTTGTCGGAGCAGATCCTAACACGAGACTAGCTATAAGGGTCATGACCGACACGGCATGGCATAGCCTCTTTGCAAACCAGATTTTTATACGTCCAAGCGAGAAAGAACTAAAGGCTCACGATCCACGATTCACCCTCTTATCGGCGAATGATTTTGGAGCAATACCGGATACCGAGGGCACAAGGACGGAGACTTTTATCATTTTAAATTTCAAAAAGAGGATTATTCTCATAGGTTCGACCTCGTATGCAGGAGAAATAAAAAAAGCAATGTTTTCCACTCTGAACTACCTTTTGCCCCAGAGTGGGGTCTTTCCCATGCATTGCTCGGCTAATGTCGGTAAAGATGGCAATAGTGC
>JALZGI010000195.1 GCA_030861105.1 Thermoproteota archaeon | reverse complement strand
TATCCATAGGATAACCACTGATTAACAGACAATTACCATAATACAGATAGTGTTTTGCAAGTATATTATCCTAAAGTAAGAGAAGAGCAAAGTTAGATTCTAATTTTAATGTGGTTGGAGTAAAGTTAGATTCTCCTGCAATAATTAGGATAGTTAATTTCTAAAAACCATTTAGCGCGAGAATTGTTCTATTGTGATTAATGCATAGTCAAACGATTGATTTATTAATTAAATTTAGGTACCCGCCATATTGAATGTCAAATACTTCATCCTTCCGGGTAGACAAAGACTCGCTTGGAAATATAAGAGTACCTTCGAATGCGTATTACGGTCCATTTACAGCAAGAGCCAGACAGCAATATAAGGTTACAGGCCAGACCGCGCACATATACCTTATCAGAGCATTTGTGATGATAAAACGATCCGCTGCCCTAGCCAATAAGAATCTTAGTATTCTTGATGGAGAGATTGCTGATGCAATAATTAGAACTTGCGATGAAATTTTAGACGGTAGGTTCGTCGACCAGTTTGTACTGGACGCAATTAATTCAGGAGCAGGTACAGCTTTTAACATGAACTGTAACGAAGTCATTGCCAATAGGGCGCTGGAACACTTAGGTAAGCGTAAGGGTGAATATGAAATCGTCAGCCCTAATGATCACGTAAATATGTCACAATCAAGCAATGACACTTTTCCAACAGCCATGCATATTGCCATACTTCTTAACTTGGTTGATTTACTGTCCGCAATTGAGCTTGTTATCGTCACAATTAGTAAGAAAGTAGAAGAATTTAAGGACATAGTAAAAATAGGTAGGACACATCTAATGGACGCTCTTCCCGTTACAATGGGAAATGAATTCGAAGGATTTGCCTTCTCGCTAAAGCAATCGCAGCAGATGGTGATATTGGCGGGAAAGCAATTAGAACAAGTGGGCTTGGGTGGAACGGCGGTAGGGACTGGAGCTAACGCACCAAAGGGATTCCGACAATCTGCAATTAGATATTTGTCGGAAATTTCTAGGCTGAATTTAAAACCTTCAGAAAACATGTTTTACTCCTTACAAAGCAAGTTTGAGGTATCCACCTTTAGCTCATCACTCCGAAACCTTGCATTAGAGTTAATTAGAATAGCTAATGATATTCGGATGATGGCTTCCGGACCTGTGGCAGGCTTTTCTGAAATTTATATTCCTCCAGTACATGCTGGTTCATCGATTATGCCAGGGAAGGTTAACCCCTCCCTGGCAGAATGCCTTAATATGATATGCTTTAACGTGGTCGGAAATGATGTTTCGGTAGCAATGGCTGCTCAAGCGGGCCAACTGGAGCTTAATGTTATGTTACCCGGAATGCTAAAGTGTGTCTTGGATTCGATGGACATGCTAAAGAATTTTCTTCCTGTCTTTGCTAAAAATATGATTGAAGGTATAAAAGTAAACAATGAACAAATCGAGTCGCATGTCGAGAAAAGTCCTACTCTTGTCACTCTACTGAATCCATATATCGGATACTTACGGGCAGCAGAGATTTACAAAGAATCGGTAAAGACAAAAGAGAGCGTTAAGAAACTAATTTTACAAAGAGGACTTATGACCAAGGAGGAAATTGACAAAATATTTTCCAAAGACAATATCTTAGGAATGAGTTGGTAAGAGAGGAAGATACCGATCCCAACCAGCATCATAAGAAAACCCACAGGTCCAGATTATTATCATGTAAGTAATATCATTCCACGTTACATTTCTCTCATATAATATTGTGTTTTATCTGTAAGTTTATCCCTTTAGTTATCCATAAGGCAAAGATTTAGTTTTAGATTCGATATTGCTCTGAGCTAATATCAACATAGGAGCAGGCACTTTCTTATCCATGAGCAGCCAATATACTGTAAAACAGTAACGTTCATTCGCAGACTCAACACTGTAGGGACTTGTATGACGTGGAAGACAATATGAATATCTCTTTCATCGATAATTGTTGGCCTATGAATGTGTCGCAGTATACCATTCAAACATGTAGTTATATCAAGAGCCATCAAAGTTTTCAACTTGGAGGTTTTAACTTCGGATTTGAAAGGTTCCTGTGATGATATGTCGAGAAAGACATCTCGGAATTTTTTCAAGCCTTTAATAGAACCTGTATAACTAATAAATCAAAAGAGTTGCAAGGAATACGGAAAGAACTATGCATAATAAGCAAACAAATGATGCAGTACAAGCTGGATTAGCAAATGATAAGATGAAATTTCGGAAGAGATATAATAAACTCGTAATAATCAACCTGGAAAAACGTGCATATCTGCGTAGTTTGATAAAACACAATACACGATGCGAACATAAGCAAGTTTATACACAGGCAAATGCCATATGCAGACGAATATCTACTTCGTATGAAGAAGGAAAAATATCAGCCCAACAGGCCATGGATTTAATGATGGAAGTACATGATAAGATGAGTCATCATAACTTACCAAAGGAGACTATTTGTGATGAAATGAATAAGCGACTTAATAAGATAGAAAAAGGTCAAGGAGAAATGGCATTTGAAGTAACGATGGCAAATGTGAGCGTCAGCAATAGAAT
>JALZGI010000515.1 GCA_030861105.1 Thermoproteota archaeon | reverse complement strand
ATATTGCCTGCATTTATCTCATATCTCTCTGGGACAACTATAAATGAAATTCAAAGCTCAAATGCAAATAACAGTAGTTTTAAAGGCCAGACATTAACATTTAGAAAGTCAACAAGACTTAATATATTTCTCAATACTGTGTATTTTGTTCTTGGTTTTTCTCTGATATTTGCTGTACTTGGTGTTATTTTGAACAGTGTGTTGTCTACAGTAGGAATTGGATTTCAGAGCACATTGCAATCAATTGGAGGCATAGTTATTGTGACATTTGGAGCATATCTTATTTTATCTACAAAATTAAGAACTTTAAATTTTGAGAAAAAAATGACTAGAATACCAAAATTTAAGACCAGCTATATTACTTCTTTTGTATTCGGAGCAGCATTTGCAGCAGGATGGACCCCCTGTGTTGGCCCCATTCTAGGCAGTACATTTACTTTGGCAGCTACTGCTCCTGGGGCAGCATATAATTCATTACTGGCATATGCAATGGGACTTGGAATTCCTTTCCTGATAACTGGGGCTTTCTTTTCTCAAGCTACTGGAATAATTCGAAGTATGGTAAAATATCTAAAATATTTCAATCCTGCTATGGGTGCGCTGCTCATTATACTGGGCATACTGGTGTTTACAAACCAGTTGTCGCTGCTTGGGAATTTTCCCCTGGCAAATGAATTGATTAACTTTGAGAGAGGAATTTGAACCATGAAAATGATGAACAAAGACAACTTCAGTGCACTAATAATGGCAATAGGAGTGGTATCTTTGATTGTAGGTTTTGCTGTATATTTCAATAGTCCTGAACTTAATAAAGTAACAGGATCTGGTCAAGGAGGGGGAACAACAAATTTTATTCCTGCAATACAAACGGTAGGGGAAGGTGGCAATGATACCACAATGACAATAAAGAGAGCACAGTTCTCAATTGACAAGTCCCAGTTCAAAAAAGCACCTGA
Source organism: Thermoproteota archaeon (assembly GCA_030861105.1). Taxonomy (GTDB): domain Archaea; phylum Thermoproteota; class Nitrososphaeria; order Nitrososphaerales; family Nitrososphaeraceae; genus TH5893. Next base: position 1,626 of record JALZGI010000515.1, on the reverse strand, counting down.
GTTTGAAAAGGTTACAGGATACATAAACACCAAGCCGATAAGTCTTGAAGATCTCAAAGGCAAAGTTGTACTTGTTGATTTTTGGACGTATAGTTGTATTAACTGCATAAGAACTATTCCTTATCTTGTTGATTGGAACGAAAAATATGCAGATAAAGGTCTAGTCATAGTTGGAGTTCATGCACCTGAATTTGAATTTGAGAAGAATACTGACAATGTAAAAGAAGCAGTCCAAAAATTTGGCATAAAATATCCTGTAATTCAAGATAACGACAAAGGCACATGGAATGCCTATGAAAATCGATACTGGCCTAGAAAATATATAGTTGATAATGAAGGCTACATAAGATATGACCATATAGGTGAAGGAGGTTATGCTGAAACTGAGAAAGTAATTCAATCTCTTCTTCTGGAACGTAATGCTCAACTTGGTCTTCCTAGTTGAAATAATAGTATCGCCACAGAAATAACAACAACTACAACACCAAAATATGTTCAATTAGTGGACCCGTCTAAAATAAATTCACCAGAACTGTACTTTGGATATCAATTTGCTAGAGCACCTTTGGGAAATCCAGAAGGATTCAAGCCAGACCAGACTGTAGATTATTCTCTAGCCAAAATTGATTCTGATATTAAACCAAATGTCATTTATCTTGATGGAATATGGAAGAATAATATGGATAATATGGAATTGCAGAGTGAAACAGGTCGTGTTGCCCTAGTCTATTCCGCTAAGTCTGTAAATATGGTTGCAGGAGGGAATGGTGAAGTCACTGTCTCAGAAGATGGATCAACACTAGTAGGTAAATACCGTGGAGCAGATTTGTCAGAAGAGGGCAAATTTGCAATAGATGGCCAAAGATTATACAATTTATCTGTGCACGATGACTATGGTGCGCATTTCATAGTGATTGATATCAAAGGAAAAGGATTCCAAGCTTACACATTCACTTTTGGTTAGGGTCTGACTAAAGGTGATTATTCACTAAATTTCCTAGCATACCCAGACAGCAACTATAAAGGAGAGTGTTTAGTGCTTGCTTTTAATGATTCTCTTCTGAATTAAAAATTTAAGTAGTATATGCATTCACAGCTTCATTAATTTATTAAATCGAACTGATTTTTAGTACAGCTACCTATTATGCAGTTGCTAATCTTTAACTTCTTGGAGTGGATGATAATAGTAACAGCTTCCACCACCTCTCTTTTGATAATATTTCTGATGATAATCTTCTGCTTTGTAAAAAGTAGATGCTGGAACAATTTCTGTAACAATCGTGCCTTCTCCCAATTGACTAGACTTCTCCAAGTTAGCCTTTGATTTTTTAGCAAGTAATTCCTGTTTCTGAGTATGATAGGCAATCATAGAACGGTATTGTGAACCTATATCTGGACCTTGTAAATCTTTTGTTGTAGGATCATGTATTGACCAGAATATATCAAGAAGTTGTTCATAGGAGACCTCATTTGAATCAAATTGTATTTGTACTGCTTCAGCATGACCAGTATTGTGTGTACATACATCTTTGTATGTTGGATTTGGAAACCATCCTCCATTATAACCTACAACAGTCGATTTGACACCTTTTACTTGGCGAAAAGCCTCTTCAACTCCCCAGAAAC
>JALZGI010000461.1 GCA_030861105.1 Thermoproteota archaeon | reverse complement strand
CTTTGAAAGAGCCGAAAAAAATGTTGACTTTGCCTATGGACTTGGTTCTGGTCTAGGCTACTCGTTTGGATCACTCAATGAAAAGCTTCGTGAATCGATATTTACCAAAATTAAAAATAACCCAGAGTTTGCAGCAGGATTAGGATCAGGTCTAGCATTTGTGTCAGTGCTTTTGCCGCCCAAAGTGTGGACTGATATTCTCCAGATTACAGAGAAAAATCCGAGTTTTTCAAAAGGTCTTGGTCATGGCTTTGGATGGATTCTTCGCTTTCTGCCCAATCCTGTTAGAATTGATCTTTTTGAAAAATCAAAGAAAAATCCATACCTTGCAATCGGATTAGGCTATGGCATTGGATTTGTATTCCCCTATGTGCCAGAAGACCTACAATCTGAAGTGACGAACAATGCAGAGAAGATGCCTCACTTGGCCTGTGGTTTGGGAATCGGAATAGGCATACTATCAAGATATCATGAAAGCCAACTGCAAGGAGTTTTCGACAGGCTGGAATTAAACACTTACTTTACTACCGGGTTTGGAGAAGGGACAGGATATGTTTTCAAATATCTCCCAAGTGATAAGCAACAGAAAGTACTTGACAGAGTCGAAAAAGATATTTTCTTCGCTAGAGGGTTTGGGACAGGTATTGGCCAAAAAATTGGCTATCTTTCTGAAAAATATACAACCGAATTTTTTGAAAGGGCACACACAAATCCACATCTGGCGGAAGGATTATCAAATGGAATAGGCAGAGCATATCAATATCTCCCCGTTGGAATTCAAAACGCTATTTTTGGAAAAGCGAGCACGCAAATCCGAATTGCCAGAGGAGTTGGACAAGGAATGGGCTCGATAATCCAATTCATGCTTAAAGACCTGAGGGAAGAAATAATTTTCAGAGAAATGAAACGAGATGCCTCGTATGCACAGGGGGCGGCCCAAGGTATGGGGCAAATGTTACAATATTTACAGGAGGACATAAGAACAAGGATCTTCAGCGAATCAGACAAAACTGACCAGATCGCTATTGGACTAGGCAGGGGAATTGCCAGCATATTTATCTATTTAGATGAAAACTCACAGAAGGATATCCTAAGACTCTCGGAGCAAAATAGTCAATTAGCCGAGGGATTGGGTACAGGGTTCGGACTCATGTATCTATCGCTCACAGATGAATTGCGACAGATTATCTATCAAAAAGTTGAAGTTGATCACTCTTTTGCGAAAGGATTAGGGCGAGGGCTCGGAACAATCCTTCCAGGTGTTCATGAGGATCTTCAGGATAGAGTTCTGGACCTTGCAGAAGGCAACTCCTCATTTGCTATGGGTATTGGTTATGGATTAGCTGAGGCGTTTTCTCTTTCTCCTGATTTTGGCGTCTCTAGTACACTGCTATACAAGGCTATTCAAATAACTCCTCTCTGTGAAGGATTTGGATTTACCTTGGCACATCTCTTCCCGGAAGTTACAAGTCATAAACAAGTTTTGATTCTTGACCAATTATTGTCTCAGAAACCCGTGCTTGCAAAATCTGCGAGTCATGGTCTTGGACACGTCTTCCCTGTACTTACAACTGATCGGCAGGGTCAATTAATACAATTGGCACAATCGAATGACGAGAAATTGGGCCGGGGATTAGGTTATGGATTAGGGCATAGCTTCAAGAATCTTGACGAAGTCATTCAGAATGAAATCTTTGCCTTGACATTGAATAATAAGGATACCGAATTCGCCTTAGGCTTTGGCTTTGGAGTAGGAAGAGCGTTTCCGTCGTTAGGCGAAAAGATTCAGAAGTGGATTTTGGATAAGCTGCCAGGAGATAATTGCAGATTAGTGTATGGAGCCTCATTGGGATTAAATCAGAGCCTAAAATACCTTGATAAAGATATGAGAGAACATATCACAAATCTTGCCACGACAAATCCTCTACTGTACAAACAGACCGCCGATCCACTCGAATCCAGCACCATGGCAGGTATCTTGATAGAAGGATATGAAGATTTTCCTTTGCCCAGGTATCTGAGCGAAAGATCCTATGAACTACAATCATGGGCCGCTCGTAGGAATGACGATCAAGAGGTGTCCTTTACCGGAATTAGGCAAAGTTATTGCGTGTGTTATATTGACATGATGAATTCTACCAATATTGCATCACAGCTTAAACAAAATGAGGTTGGTAAATATTACTCTATATTTCTAAACGCTACTGCAACAATAGCCCGAAACTTTGGAGCCAAAATAATCAAAAACGCAGGGGATTGTTTGATATACTATTTTCCCAATACTTCAAACATTAATGATGGTACGGATGCATTAAAAGATGTTATTGAATGTGGCATCACAATGATCTCGGCACACGGCATAATAAACACCAAATTACATGAAGAAAAATTACCCTCTCTAAACTACAGAATTAGCGCTGACTATGGAACAGTCGAATTGGCAAAATCGAAATCTTCTCAAACTGAAGATCTTTTTGGGTCTGCAATGAATCTTTGTGCCAAGATTAATTCAAAGTCTCCTGCAAATGGCATGGTTGTTGGAGAAACATTATACCATTTAGTTAAATCATTGAGCGGTTATAAATTTACTAAAGTAGAAAATCAGAATAATACAAAGCATTCTTTTCCAGCATATCGCCTTGAGATTACAGACAAAAGAACCATCTTGAATCCATTCAAAAGGAGTTCAGAATTCAAGGGTCTTTAGTTCTCGTAATATGGCATTTTCCCAAATAAGAATATGCCATCATCCCGACCCGGATTAGTGAATGAAAACAAACAACAGATTTGAAAGTGGAAGTAAGTGCAATAGTAAAAAAGGAGTAAGTAGTGTAGGGCCATCCTAGAAACA
>JALZGI010000446.1 GCA_030861105.1 Thermoproteota archaeon | reverse complement strand
GGAATTGTTACTCAACAAGCGAATCCCAGCTGATACAAAAATCCAAGCATTCATCCAGCTAACAAGACATGTAGTATATCCTATGTTCCTTGCGCAGTTTATTCTATTTCCAATTTTGCTTAATACGGACAATATATCATACGGCATGGCTTACGGCCCCTATCTTGGGCTGTTTCTCTACGTGCTATTGGGACCAATCGCATACATGTTTATCATAAGACGCCTTTGGCCTATGAGATGGGCGGCAAAAGTAAGACAATATTGGATACTGTTACTCTTTGCCGCGGGAATATCAGTCAATAATACCATAGCTGTATTCGATGCAATCCTGAACAACAGAAGCGAATTTCTGAGAACTCCTAAGTTTGGAATAGTGAGAAAAGGCGACATGTGGAAAGACAAGGACTATGTATTGCCGTTTAACCGAACGACTCTGCTCGAGATTTTCTTCTCCTGTTACGGCGGCCTGTCAGCTTTCATCTGTTTCTACTCTGGTAATATCTCATTCTTACCTGTGACCCTTTTACAAACAACAGGCCTAGTATATGTAACCTATTTCAGCATCATCCACTCGGGGAAAAAGATGCCTGTGGTCTCCAGAATACAGACTGAGTGGGTTCTTTACCCCACTTGCTCTAACTCAGGAAATATAAATAACCATAACGAAGAAGTGCCTATACACCGTCGAGGAGGTAGCATGATACCGGGATTTCATTTGGCTCAAAACAGAACATGGAATGTTCTCGTATCGAAAGCTCTTCTTATAGCCTTTCTGGTGCTCATGGCTAGTGGTGCCATCGGGGCAATTTATGGGTATCACAGCTCGGTTTATCCCTTGGATATGTCGGCCGGGTACTTATCGCGCGCCCAGGCCGCTCAAACACCACAACTGCTTTTTTCATATCTGACTGAGGCAGCGGAGCTGATTCCAACCAATGGTAACCCGGTTTGGACATTTCCAAACCCGAGGACCGATTTTAGGCTTATATATCATGACATACATACAATGCAAGAGAGGGCTCAAGCAATCGCTCGCCTAGAACCTCATAGCGAAGCATACAACACAGCACTCGATGATCTTCATTCCTCAATTAGGATAATTGAGATGAACCTTTTAGAAGCACAACCCTACATTTATGCTAGCCTCAGCAATATTATTTTTACGGGAATTTGGATAGGCCTTATCCTCCTAGCATATAATCTTATCAGGAAAAACAGAAAGAAAATTGCAGAAACAGAGCTTCCCCAAAGATAGTCACCAAAGACCTTGACTACAAAGTTTTGGTTCTTAACCCTTCACTGTTGTATTATGTGTTGATAGGAATATGGTCAGTTACCCTAGTGCTTTCATCATCAATCAGAAAGCGGCTCGTCATCCCTTCTCTTGGGAGATATTCAGACTATTAAGCATTTTCTGGAGTCAAATTCTTGTCAATAATATAACATTGAATTGACTTGTTGATTTAAATAGAAATTAAAATTTTTTAAATTGTGTCCAATAGTGAAGTAATGAAGAGAATTTCCCAAAGCGGAAGAAACGGAGTAAAGAGGGCAGATCTTAAGAAGGAATTTCAGCATATCGCTGCCGATGCCACGATAGAGTCGTTGCTTGAAAATGGTGAAATAGTGATGGACAAAAAAGGGACAGCATACTACCTTTGGGAGGCAGGGCATTTTTTGAAGCATCTTCTAGAAACTGATTCGAGGTTCAGGGTATTATATACAAAAATAGAAGAAATGAAAGTCATCCTAGAGCATATACTCGATCATGGAATGATGACTTCAACTTCTACTACAACAAGGCCAACAGAATATTACCCCCATAATGGGACCGGCCCTGGTCCTATTAAAAACCATGGGATAGCGATTAATAAGGAACAATTCGGGCGGAACTTCCGGCTTGCGCTTCAACAGAACTCAAACTCATCGGGATGGGTTTCATTATCAAGGATCCGAGAACAGATGAACAAAGCATACGGCATCAGTCAGGAGGAATTCTATTCCCTAGTGGAAGAAATCTCAAACAAGG
>JALZGI010000437.1 GCA_030861105.1 Thermoproteota archaeon | reverse complement strand
GAGCAGACTGTAATAATCTCCTTATCCTTAGGAATATGCTTGATGGCAGCCCGGGTTGATGATAAAAGCTGGTCAATTGGCATTAGAGGCGGTTCCTTGTATTTATTGTACGAAATCTTCCAAGCTTGGTACTCTTGTGGTGTCCGAACATCTAAAATATAGACATCATCTTTCCTGTCTATTTTTTGTTTTAATTCGCCAGCTTCAATTTCCATATATATTTAATCCTTATATCAAGCCTATATATCTTGATTCGCCATGTTAAATCGGCATTTTAAGGAGAGCTATAGCAAGGCTTAGGAGATCTCCGGTGGGTTATAGCCAAACAGTCTTCAGATATGGGGTCGTCAAGCGCGGACTGATCAATAAATGGGATCAATAAATGGGATCAATAAATGACCCTATTTGAATAATCTTCATCTTATAAGTATAAGTATACAATTGCATATATCGTATTCATTGGGAAATGAGAATCTCCATTCTTTAATTGAAGACTGGAAAGCAAATGTTGTCAATTCTATTATATCTTCAGATCAAACAGATAGGTTAGCAGAATATTCTCTTCATGTTTCTAGGATTTTGGCTTATCCTGATTTAGATATAAATGCAAAGCTAAAAGAAATAGATGGTATGAGCGATGAGATCAGTCTATCAATCAAGAAGTCAATGCCACTCAGGCCTACACAATTTATTGAAGTGATCAATAATTATTTGTTCAAAGAAAAGCAGTTCAAGCCCAACCTACAGGATTATTATAATCCTTTAAATAGCTACCTTAATGTTGTTGTAGAACGCAGGACAGGAATACCAATTACCTTATCAATTTTATACATGCGAATTGCCCATAATTTGGGATTTATCCTTTACCCGGTTAATTTCCCAGCACACTTCTTACTAAAACACATTCTGAATGGAGACAATAGTGAGATAATTATTGATCCTTTCAATAAGGGCAGAATTATGGATGATTATTCTTTAAAAGAATTACTCGATCAATTTTTTCCTCAGCGAAATGTTCCTCTGACTCGTAATTTCGTTGAAAAAGCTACAGCGGCACAAGTCATAGTTCGATTGCTAAATAACCTTAAAAATAGCTATTATGAGGCACAGGACATAGATAAGACTGAGACTGCTAATGAGATGATAATTTCTATAGACCAACATAATCCAGAGGCTATAAGAGATCGAGGGATGATTTTATTAAAGAGAGAAAAACCGACTGAAGCGCTAGAAATGTTAAAGTTATACCTTGAGCTTGATCCAGAGGCTTCTGACGCAGACGCCATTCTTGATATTATAAGGCAAACTCGAGAATCAAGCATATGAAAATGAATAATAATAAAAGAATTAAAGCCTGATGATTCTAAACAAGTATACTGAGAGGAATACTTACAGTCTTTCTTTCTCTTCCTATTAATTTATCATTCTATCATCTTTTCACCTAGCGCTTTTAACCATTCTGATTCGTATGTTTGCGTCTTACAAGAAAAGATCGCATAACGATGATGATAATGACAACTAACAGAAAGCCGACAAGCATATTGTACTGAAGATGAAAGAAGAGACAGAGAGTAGGATAGAGATTTAGTTTAAAGATAATCCATTAGACATTTTGTTAATTGAAAGTGCAGTTATTGAAAGTAATTATTAATGAATGAATAAATAGATGAATGAATGAATGAATGAAAAGATGAATGAATGAATGAATGAAAAGATGAATGAATTACTTTTGAGGGAGTTGCTTTTGTAACTTTAGGAATAACTCCTTTGCATTTTTCCTCGATTCTTCAGTCAGTTCTTCATTAAATATAGTGTTGCTGAGAGCATCTAGTACTATTTGCCATTCACTTTCAGTTAGATTTACATGTTCCCTACCGCTTGTCATCCCCGATACATGTTGCAGTTTATGACTCTAATAAAATCTTATTCTTACCTTATTAGGTCGCAAGAGTGATCCCCATCTTGGACAACACGAGAATATGGTTGCATTATTTTTGCTAATTTGTATTATTTTTGCTAATAGCATATGTGATTTTTGCAGGAATAGCAGAATTACCAAATTCCTGCGAATATGCTGAATAAAGCATGATTTTCTGTCCGTGTTTTATTTCATAGTTTGATATTGGATTTATAATTGACCTGTATTCATCCTTGAGCGCGATCAACTGGCTGGCTAGGGGATCTGCTAGCAATATATGCATGTTATCGCCCAAATCCATAACTCGGCGTGCAATAATAATCCCCGGGCCCCACACGTTTTGGTTGCCATTTATATCACTCACAATAAAAATTGGACCTGAACTTATCCCGATTCGCACACCAATTAAATCCTCTTTTGATTTTTTACCATAATTATAAGAGCGAAGTTTTTCATGAAGCTCGATACTGAGCCGGAGTGGGAGTTCAGGATTCAAAAGGAAACCTATAGCCATACCGTCGCCAGTAGGCAATACTATTTTCTTATCATGTGTTGACTTTGGGAGTACTGCACATGAAGTAATCATTCTATTCAAGTTTTCAATTTTTGCTATTTGTTTTTTGACTGATAAGGAAGGATCGGAAAGACCTACAATATCTATGAAAAAAAAGTTCACGTTCAACACTTCTGATGGCAGTCCGATCTCAGAAATGTTCGAACCATAAACTCCTGCAAGCTTTCTGTATGTTTCTAGGCAGTTCTTGGTGTCAAATGTGAACTCTGAATCAAATATCGGGGTTCCTGCTATTACCTTTCCACATAATGCACACACATACGAAGGAGACGGTAAACGATCGGGAAATATAATACTGCCACTCTCTTGAATTTCGAAATTAATCCAGGTGGGATCATGATGAAGACCTCTAATTGAAAGTAGTCGTATGCTTCTTTTCGTTTCATTATTATTACTTCCTTCGCTGAGTTTCATCTCTATTATTCCATCGAAGACAGAGCTTAGGATATTGACAATGTTCTTTGATGTTGATGATGAAGATGATGAGGATGATGAGGATGATGAGGATGTAGAGCTCGTAGGAGATGCGGTTTCAGTGCCATTTGTAGTCAGAGCAAAAATTGCCATAGCCTCAGCATCATGTAAAATAAGCGACAATTCAGAAACAAATCTTATAATGGCTGCCTCTCCAAACAGCACAAAGAGATGTGTTAGAGAGTCTATAACGAGGCGAATAGATACATTTTTGCCTGCTGCTTCATTATTGTTATTACTATTGTTATTATTATCATTATCTTTGATATTAGATTTCTTTAATGTATTAATTGTCTCACCCAAACTAGAAAGTGCTTGATTTAGTTTGTCTTCAAATGTCATCGCAGTATATCTCAAAGGGTTTATGAATTTCGTCGTCTCACTTAGGGTTGAACCCTGGATAGTAGAGAACATGTTCCGGAACTGGTTTTCAGTCAAACTAGAGCTTATGTATATACAGTAGTCACCTGCCTCCACTCCATCTAGAAAAAATTGCCTACAGTAAACGCTCTTGCCCGAACCAATAGGACCGCAGAGCAGCAAAAGCCCATTGGGAATATCTTTATCAAGCAGAGAAGAACTTCCTGGAATTTTTGGCTTGCTCGCGCGATTAGTTTGCAAAATATTAAACCACGATCTTTTAATAATAAATATAGTAAACGAGCATATATAGATATACTAATTATTTTAGGTATACTAACCAGCGATTTAAGTCGGCTAAATCCCCTAGCTTGCTAGTCCTTTAATGGATATACTTCTGAAACAGAAAAAATGTCCTTATAATTCAGATATCTTATTAATAGATAATTGCTGGTATGCAGAATTGGTTTTGACAATTCTTACATGTTTAAAAGGAGTGCATATCTATCTATCTACTTCCTAGTTACCTGCCTTAGCTATTCTTATTGATTATCTATTGTTGACACCTTTTTTTCTCGGCTGGTGGAAATCATGCAGATTAGTTGAGGAGCATCGCAAACAATTTTTTGATTCGGCGGCAGCAAAATAGGAAATATAAAAGCATGTCGAGCATTGCATTCTTGATAGCGGGGACATGAGTTGGAATGATGCAAGTTCGTTGCTGTTGATCTTGCTCTTAGGATTGTTAAATCTATCATTATTATCCTCACCGGTGATGACTTGTCGTGACACTAGTTCCTTGAGAACGGGATTTATGATTTCATTCATTCTTTCTAGGGAATAATTTCTATATCTTAAGTAGATAGTGATCAAATCATGTGTTAGGGAGCTGCTCGCAAAGTGTGTTATTCCTTTATTTGACTGACGGAAAAAATGATCACGAACATACCACTCAAGTTCTTTGATTTCTCTGTCATAAGACAATGTAAGGTAAGAAAACTTTGTGTTAGCGTCCCTAATAAAATAACTTATGGGAGCATACCATATTGACTACTCGTTATCTTGTATATTATTATTATTAAAAACCATAGGATATATAGAACATTATTTCATTCGTTACATTATAGTTTAATTTGAAGCATGCGACGCTAGCCTCAAACGATAGATGGATAATTTTGGATACTGCAAACATATAAGAAGTATTAGAGAATTAATTCATAATTTCGCCCTCAGTACAACTATTTTATGGCTGATTGTACTAATTTTTTTAGTAAATACATGCTGATTGGTTTACTAACAGTGTCAACTATACAACCTTTTTTCTTCAACTGTGAAATGACTTCCTTCTCAATCTCGTATGCACTTATTAGGATTGTATTTGTGCCATCTAGTTCTCTTATCTTACATGCAACATCTTCTCCTGTCATATCACCCAGTTTGTAATCCAAAAGGAGAACATCTATTTTATTCCCTTTGTTCTTCTCTTCAATATATTTTTCCAGGCATTCCTTGCCAGAACTAACGCGTAATACTTCATATGTTTGCTCTAGTGCCAGCTGGAAAAGACGCAGTAACTCTTGGTCATCATCACATACCATTACTCTGGCTGATTTCGTATTTCCACTATTAGTTATCATTCATTTAAAAGTTAATCAGAGTGTTCTTATATAAGATTCAGATTACGTTAGCGATTATCCTTAACTTTACATTCAAATTTTTCTATTATTACCACACATATCTTATCATAAATAGCTAAAAAGCCTGGCAAGGTTTTATAAAGTTTCATGGACATGTTTGATCCGAGTTCCGCAAGTAATGAATTTGCCACACAATCAGCATGCAATACTATTATACAACAATGACCTAGGTCGTAACCAGACCGTAGCAGAATGCATAAACCAAGGACTCAGGGAGGGCCAACTTTGTATTTATGCCTCTGTTAGCGCTTATAACAAATCGTCCATAACAAAGATATCCTCATTATTAGAAGGGCTATAAGGAAAATATCAAAGACTGGAACCTTCTGATTGTGGACCTTAAACGCTTTTATGATTCTGCATTAGAGGATGATTTAACGCCCTTTAACGAGTTCAGAGCGCAATTGCAAGAAGAATTACGAAAAAGGGAAGGTAAAGGAAAAAGTAAAGATGTACTTATTATTGCGGACTGTGCTGATAGCCTATTTACCAACCAACACTTTGACCAATGTGAGAATGTGGAGAACTGGTGGCATGATATCTACAATAAATGGCCTAGAGAGCAACACCAGGATCAGCAAAAGGATGGAAAACAACAACACGGACATTTTCAGCATCTTTACTGGTAGTAAATCCCTTCAGTCAACACACGTATCGGATTTCCCATAACCATAGCATAATTATTGACACAGAGTGGCATATTGTGTCGGGATACACTATGAACAGAGAAAATGAAGCACCTTCAAAGGTAGCCGACTCACAAGTAAAGTCCACGCGGATCATAATTGCAGAGCCGGATTCTGAGCTTCTTCTATTATATGGTTTATGGCAACGTTCTATTAGCTT
>JALZGI010000428.1 GCA_030861105.1 Thermoproteota archaeon | reverse complement strand
ACACGGAAGAATTTGGCCTCACTGCAACCCCACAAGGAAGTGTCTCGCTTATCCCTACTCTGAGTGAGGAGTAGCCCTGAATAGGGACCTTCCCTTTTTTTATTTCTAACAGAACAAAAACTACCATGCTGCCGGATAAGCTCCGGGCTATTTCAAGCTTAAGATGCGGCAGTCAAATATCCATATTACAGCTGATACAAGTGCTCTTGCCATACTCCTGGTTAACGGTCAGCGTCTGAAACCTTCCACAAACCGGACATATACTGAAACAGAAGTAGTTGTCAAGACCTCGTTATTCCAAGCATGAATATTTAGAGACGTTGTTAGAATGAGCTAAATCATTGTAATAAGCAAATGTTATTCTAAAAATCACTAGAGATTATGTACTATATGTGTCCCCTCTATATGTCGCATGACCCCATGAAGTCAGGTTTAATGAAGGATTGAATGATTTTTCTAGGAAGCTAAAACAACATTATGGAGGAATCAAAACTAAAATAGAATCCGATGTTTAGCCTCCGTATGTCTGATGCCGCTGTAACTAAGCCTCCCATTCTCAGCTCAGCCGAGATCGATGATCTTCTTTCAAAGACTATTATAGCAAACTTGGCCACACTTGACAATGATGGAGGCATTCATATCTTGCCAATGTGGTTCCTGCGTATTGGTAATGATATATGCATCCCGACCTCTCATCACACCCACAAGTATCGGAACCTCAAGGCTAGACCTCGTGCTTCTGTGATGATAGATATTTCGCAAGCAGGCCTGAGCCTCCGAGGGGTCTTGATTAGAGGGCGAGTCGACCTTTTGCACGGCAATGAGGCTAGGAAAACCAATAAATTAATACATTCGAAATATGTTACTCCAAAAGGACTAGATGACCACGATGTTGCCTCATATCTTTCAAAGGGTGACGACATAACTATTAAGGTTCACATGGATCATTTGGTTAGTTGGAACCTAGCGGATTCAAAGGCAGGCAAAGCTCTGAGTTCAGGCGGATGGTTTCACCCACTTGACGCATAAGAATTAGAAACTATGTCTTTTGTTATCAACCGAGACTGAGGTAATGATAGAAGAATGAATGGATATTATTTTCTATACAAAGGGCACATAACTGGTTTAAAGATATGTCGTGAAAATAATATGGCCCCATATTGAGAAATAATCCTAGACATACCCTAACATCCATAGACGATAAATACGATGTTAGATACTATTATCAACGTCAAGCCGATTTTGAACAAGAAGGCGATGAAGAAATATCTGGTGAAGACTAGATAGACTTAGGTACATGTAACTAGCATTATCATCTTCTGTTGCTGAAAGATCAGGGCCATAAACAATGATTCTGTAGAGCGTCGGCGTCCTTGGGTTTTAGAGGCCGCAGCATATTCCTCATTCTCCAAACAGCCTTTCAACATTTTATTAAAAGGCTCAGCATACTGCCGACGCAAGGCGTATTCAAACTTTTTCCATGAATCTATTTCCTTTGCAAGAATATTATCTTCAATGTAACTCATAGGGGAGCTCGAATACTACTAGCGATATAAGCAAATAACCAGAACGAAAAATTTTTACAAAGAAAAGAAGATTTTGGCAGATATCTATTCTATCTTAAACCGAATCTTATCGACATAGTACGGTTTATCTATCAATGAATAGATTTGCTCAGATTTGTTTTTGTCCTCTTTTTCATCCGCTATTACCGTTGATAGGTCTGTTCTGCGTGATATTCTTTTCAACACCCCTAAGCTGGCAACATAGTATATTAAAGCCTACTATAGCAACTATATTGCAACGATTTAAGGCGTGACAATCAAAGATCCATATTACAGCTAATACAGGTGCTCTTGCCAGACTCCGGTCGATTGTTCAATGTTTGAAACCTTCCACAAACCGGACATATTACTGAAACAGAAGTCGTTGCCAAGACATTTTTATTCCAAGCATGAATATTTAGGGATGTTGTGGGAATCAGCTAAATCATTGTAATAAGCAAATGTTATTCTAAAAATCACTGGAGGGATGTACTATGAGAGGTAACAATTACAAATCCCCCGACCAGTGAAGTCAAGTCTAGGCAAATATGTATTGAAACGTCATCCTGAACGTTAGTAAGGCTAACGGAAGAAGTAAATAGCCTACCATTGAAATTGATAGCAGTCAACAACAATAACAACATCGAGTGGAGTAATGCTAAGTAACTTGGTCATCGTTAAGGTTTGTCTCCACTCTAGTTATCGTTTGTCGTATTTCCGAAAGCCTATCCCGTACGATATCTTGTATTCGGCTAGTCATATACTTCACCTCTTCCACTGTAATATCCCTCCCGCCTGGTAGTCTAAATCGATAATAGTCTGCAAGTCCTGTTACAATACAACCATATTCATAGCCATACACAAAATCCCTCACTGATCTGACATTTGGACCTGTACCCATGATAAGATAATCATGTGGAATGTTTTCTAACGCAGCATCAATCAGCTTATGGGCCTGTTCTTCAAGTTGGTCCTCTAAACTCATAGAGGGATGAAAGAGATGTACTTCATAAATAAAGCTAAATGCAGGTCCCGACTGTTGGAGTACATTTACAAGGCAAGACCTAAGCCGTGGATTGGAAAAGAACTTAAACTCTGCCGAGGGCTAAGCCGTTATGTTAAAGTTTCCGGCCGATATTTTAACCTAAGAAACGTGAAAAAAATCGCATAGTCAAAAGCTTGGACCTAGAGCTTTTTTTCCTAGGAATGACTGGATATATCCTGTTTCCAACGTAAATGTGGTTGTCTATAACGAAGAGCATCAAAAGAAGCACGATTTACGAGCTGATAAAGGTACGAGGTCAACAGGAGAGCTCTAGATTGTCAGTAGTTGTTGACAAAACGGGCCGAGGCACAGCTGATTCAATACAGTGGGCTGTGCTAGTTGATAATCCCAGAAAAAAATCCTAAGCAGATACATATACCTTATGAATAAACCTACACCAATCCAATGAACATGAACCCAAAATATATGATCCAAAAAGGCATGGACACAGTTAAGTAAGTGCAAGAGCCAGACGAAAGAATAAAAAGATAGAAGAGGACGAAACTACAAATGGTATATTCTAAAAGACAATAAAGACTTCCTTGGTTTTAACCTAGTAAAATGACTTTCAAAAAAAAGAGTAGTAGGTGGTTAAGGTATTCTTTTTCCTGTTTGTCCGTGCAGGTTTTTATTCGTCTCTTGGGACCTTTCTCTTTTTCGCTCTCTGGGATAATTATAAAAGATGATAATGCAAGTTGAGGGTCATTGAATGTATGAACTTTGAAGAGGCCAGTGGTTTGTAGACCAGTCTTTATAGTTATAATGATATCTGGTTCATCATCGAAAAAGCTTTGAGATTAAATAGCACCAACTAATGAAAAGATTACGTTATTGGTCTGGTCCAGTGCAGTTTATTTTCCTTAGCGCATTTTGTGCAATGATAGGGAATCGCTATGCTGTCAGGAACCTCATTGACATTACTTTCGGAATGAATATCGTCTGGAGGGTAGGCTACGTATTCAGCACCACAATGACGGCACGAATAGAGTCTATCTTGTGACATCTGGTCTTCGTAAGCTTCTTTTCTTTTTAAAGTTTGTATGGATTCATTTAGGTCTAACTAGGATACGTGACGGGCTTCCAAGTCAACGAGAGGGCACAGTGACATAGCCAAAAGACCAACTTTTTACCTTCTTCCAAGTTGATAGATGTAATATGATTAACCCAAAATGAGAACTGACGATAGCTTGAGCCCTGCTAACAAAGTATTGTCAAGTAACTAGTCCAGTCTGCTCTCTCTTCTTCCTCTTCTTTTCATAATAAGCATGAGTGTTGCAGTTACTCCAGTAGTCCATAATATTGCAGACAAAATCCAAAGGATATCGTCA
>JALZGI010000396.1 GCA_030861105.1 Thermoproteota archaeon | reverse complement strand
ATGCCATAGCAAAGAGGGCAACACCTTTCAAACAATAGGAGGAGTATGAGAATTGAAGATAGAATGTAAAGAATGCGGTGCTGAAATGAGCGCTCCTGACGACGTCGTAGTGGGAGAGATCCTGACCTGTCCTGAATGTGGCGCTGATTTTGAGATTGCTTCAAAGACGGCTGAAAGTATAGAGCTCAAGTCCGCTGAGTCAATAGGTGAAGATTGGGGCCAATAGATGGTAGACATATGCATAATATACGACAAACTGCGGTTTGAGGAGAGAACTCTTTATGACAAGGCAATTAAAAAAAACCTACGTGCACAGATAATAGATGCTAAAAATATAACCGTAAGCACATCAAGCAAGAGAAACGATTTACAAATCGGAGACACAGTGCTTCAGCGAAGTATAAGCTATTTCAGGGGTTTGTACCTTACACATTGCCTCGAATACCTTGGATACCCAGTAATAAACAGTTTCGCCGTCGGTGAAATCTGCGGAAACAAGCTAATAACCTCCCTATGTCTTGCCAAGCATCACATACCGACTCCTGAAACCGGTTTCGCATTTAGTGCTGAGGGTGCCCAAAGGATGTTGAACAATATGGGTTATCCTGCTGTTCTCAAACCAATTGTTGGATCATGGGGACGGGGAGTCTTCCCAATACGTGATGAGGAGACCGCCAATATCGTGGTTGAGACTCGAGAAGAGAATGGAAGTGCCCTCTCACGTATATATTATATTCAAGAAATGGTGGACCGACCTCCACGTGACTTACGCTGCATAGTAATTGGTGACAATGTGATTGCTGCAGTTTACCGCTATTCTAAGAGCAACGAGTGGAGAACGAATGTTGCGATGGGTGGGAAGGCCGAAAAGGCTACTATCACTAATGAGCTAGAAGATATTGTTCTTCGGGCTTCTAGAGCTGTGGGTGGGGGTGTCCTCGGTGTGGACCTCATGGAAGACAGACAGCGAGGTCTCTTGGTGCATGAAATAAATAGTACCGTTGAATTCAGGGGTGCTCAGGAGGTTTCAGAAGTGGATATTGCTGATGCCATTCTAGATTATGCGACAAAGCTTGTCAGGAGCTAACATTTAAAATTTAAAAGCATTTAGTTAGTTATTGAACTAGGCTAACGATTGCCGCGTTTATATGATAAAATTCATAAAGTGTACTATTAACACAGAACCAATATCTACATTATGAAAGTCGGAGTTGTTGGAGCGTCAGGTTACGTCGGCGGTGAGCTGTTACGCCTCCTTCTTTCTCATCCAAAGACCGAAGTGACAAGCGTAACATCCAGACAGAGAGCTGGAGAATACGTGCACAGAGTTCATCCAAGCCTAAAAGGTTTCATAGATTTGACATTTTCTCAGATGGATGTGGAAAAGTTGGTCAACTCTTGTGACTTAGTTTTCACTGCAGTTCCACATGGGAAATCTAATAGCGTGGTAAAGGAGTTATACGAAAGAGGATTAAGGATTATCGACCTGTCTGCTGACTTCCGTCTAAAGAACCCCAAAGACTATGTTAAGTGGTACGGATGGGAGCACCCATTCCCAGATCTGCTTTCAAAATCCGTTTATGGCGTCCCAGAATTGCATAGAGAGGAAATTAGGAGATCCCAGCTGGTTTCCTGTCCGGGATGCATGGCTGTTACGTCTCTTCTTGCAATCAAACCCCTCGTTGAAAACAAAATCGTTGAAACTAATCACATTGTTGTTGACAGCAAAATAGGTTCGTCTGGTGCAGGCGCCCAAGCCAATGCAGGAACTCATCATGCAATGAGATATGGTGTTATTAGACCATATAAACCAGCAAGGCATCGACACACGGGTGAAATTGAGCAGGAGCTAGGTCTAGTTGCAAAGAAGGACATCAGGATTAGCCTGAGCCCTCATGCTGTCAATATTGTGAGAGGAATTCTTACGACCAATCACACATTCATGGATCGGGATGTTACAGAAGTGGATCTATGGAAAATGTTTCGGAGTTCATACAAAAATGAACCGTTCATTAGGTTTATCCGGGATAAAAAGGGTCTATACAAATTCCCTGATCCAAAATTCGTGGTAGGGTCAAATCTCTGTGATATAGGCTTTGATATAGATGAGGACAATCGGAGAATTGTCGCACTCTCTGCTTCAGACAACTTAATGAAGGGAGCAGCCGGCTCAGCAATACAAAATATGAATGTCATGTATCAATTTGACGAGAAGGATGGGTTGGACTATACACCTCTTACTCCGGTATGATAGTCGTAAAGATAGGTGGGAGTATCATTCATGATCTTAACCCTACCTTTATCCCAGATATTAAAGATGTATTTGCCAGGGAGAAACTAATGCTTGTTCATGGCGGCGGGAAAGAAGTAACTGACATCGCAAACAAATTGGGCAAAGAGCAAAAATTTGTAATTTCTCCCGGAGGGGTTAAGAGCAGATACACGGATAAGGAAACTGCCGAAATTTATACGATGGTGATGTCAGGAAGAATAAACAAGATAATTGTTAAAATGCTACTAGAAGGGGGAGTAAGAGCCGTTGGAGTTTCTGGTATCGATAGTGGCTTAATTAGGGCTAGTCGCAAAAAGAGACTCCTCATAATGAATGACAGGGGCAGGAAAATGGCAATTGAGGGGGGGTTTACAGGCAAAATAAATGCTGTTGACCCATCCCTTCCAAATATAATAGTCAAAAACGGATTTCTACCGGTTGTATCACCGATTGCATTAAGCGAAGAATTCGAATTCTTAAACGTAGATGGAGATAGAGCAGCTGCTAACATAGCAGCGGGGATGGGAGCAAACAAAGTCATTTTTCTGACTGACGTGCAGGGTCTAATTTTGAATGGAAGTCTTGTTACTCATGTGAGCATGGCCGAAGCCAAGGCAATATTGCCGACAGTCGGGTATGGCATGGAGAAAAAAGTTCTCGCATGTACGGAGGCGTTGGCCATGGGAGTAGAAGAAGCCATCATAGGATCCGGCAAAGTGGCCAATCCAATATCGTCTGCGTTAAATCATTTTAACTGTACAGTGATGAGTATGTAATGAACGAAGATCAAAATACCCCCAGCTTTCATCAAAAATTTCCGATAAAGATCGAACGCGGCAGAGGAACAGCCGTTTGGGATGATTCTGGTAATGAATATATAGATTGCATGGGGGGTTATGGAGTCGCTCTCGTGGGTCATTGCAATCCTAGGGTTGTTGACGCAATAAAGAACCAAGCAGAAAAGCTTCTCGTATGTCATATGTCATTACACAATGATGCCAGGGAGGAATTCATAAAGAGGATACTATCTATCGCACCACGGGGACTTGACAAAATTTTTTTTAGTAACAGTGGGACGGAGGCAGTTGAAGCTGCCCTCAAGTTTGCACGGAGATATACTGGCAAATCTGGCATCATTTCTATGACCGGCGGATATCATGGTAAAACTTTCGGCGCACTCTCTGTGACCTATAGCGAAAAGTATCGTAAGCCATTTATGCCACTACTAGAGGGGGTTAAATTCCTTCCATATACAACTGATAATATTGACCCAGCAATAGACAAAGGTATAGGAGCAATTATTATAGAACCTATTCAGGGCGAAACAGGTATTATTCTTCCCCCAGAAGGGTTGTTGCAGCGCGTTAGAGAAACATGTTCGAAGCACGGGATCGTCCTGATTTTCGACGAAATACAGAGCGGGCTTGGGAGGACTGGCAAGATGTGGGCGGGAGAGCACTGGAAGACGGTACCAGACGTAATGTGCCTGGCAAAAGGGATGGCAGGAGGCGTGCCAATAGGTTTGACTTTGAGTAGGCCGGAAATAATGGATTCCCTCAAGGTGGGAGAACATTCTTCAACATTCGGTGGAAACCCACTTGCTTGTGCTGCAGGTTCCGCGACCATAGATGCACTAATGAAGGACAGGCTAGTCGAAAACGCTGACGCGGCCGGTGCATTCTTTAAGAAAGGCCTGGAAGACCTGCAGCAGAAACACAGAATTGTCAGAGAGGTAAGGGGCATCGGTTTAATGCTAGCAATGGAGTTGCGTTTTGACATTAGGACTTTGTTGCTTAGTGGAATAAAACAAGGTTTATTAATGCTGTATTCCGGGAAAAATATAATCAGGCTCCTACCGCCCTTATTAATGGATAAGGCAACAATTTCTTCTGTTCTCGAAATTATGGATGACCTCCTGACGGCTGAGGAGAGAAGAAGGAATGTCTAGCTTACCAGACCCTATCGACGAAAAAATTATCTCAATTCTGAAAACCAATTCACGTCAACCCTTTGTTGAAATTGCTAAGGAGGTCGGATTATCGGAGTCGGCAGTCAGAAGAAGAGTGAAGCATCTAATAGATACGAAGGCAATCATGCGTTTTACAGTTGAACTGAATAACAAAAACAGGACAAGTGCCATAACGTTGATTTCTGTGACGTCGACATCAGATACCTCGTCAGTTTCTAGTGCCTTAATGAGTCTAGACGGAGTTCAGGTGATATATGAAATTACCGGGCAGTATGATATTGCGGCTATAATAACTTCATCATCAGTGGCCGAAATCAATCGTTGTATAGACGATGTAAGAAGAATACCAGGGGTTTCAGACACAAATACGGTTATCGTGCTAAAAACAATGCTCCGGTAAAATTTTCGTATTCATCCTGCCGATTGTCGAATCTGGGTGTGAGGTCAGCCCTAGAAATGCGTAAGCATTAATGCGATAAGATTTATATTCAGTCTGAAATGAGGTTCTTTCACTTGATATGTCACTGGTATCAGACGATGTCAACTATTACGCTCATGGGTATAATGATTCGGACAAAGATAAAAAAATAATAACGATTCTCGATTCAACCCTCCGCGAGGGAGAACAACATCCCGGGGTCTCCTTCACGACCAAGCAAAGGATCCAGATAGCATGGATGCTGGATTCCTTTGGAGTCGATCAAATTGAAATAAGCCCAGTAATTTCTGATGAACACTATATATCCACTAAAACCATACTAAAACAGGGCCTACGGGCCGATATAATAGCTCATGTGAGAGCAACTAAATCTGACGTAGACATTGCAATTGATTGTGGCGCCACCTGGGTTGCTACGTACATGGGAATCTCTGACGTGCACCTAGCCGCGAAATTGAAGATGTCCAGAGAAGAAGCTAAGATCAGGGCTCTCGAGGTGGCAGACTACATTAAAGCCCATGGGCTGAAGGCTAGGTTTACCATGGAAGACGCTAGCAGAACAGAACCCGAATTTCTGGTTGAAATCTGCAAGGAAATGAACAGGCGAAACATGGAGAGAATCAGCATTCCTGACACGGTGGGAATCATGCGACCAAGGGGTATGTATAACTTGGTCAAATTGGTGCATGATAATATAGACTCCTCAAGAACCCTGTTGGACGTGCATTGCCACAACGATGTTGGTCTGGCTCTTGCAAACGGATTAGCGGGATGCGAAGCCGGGGCTAGCCAAATACATACTACTATTGACGGGTTAGGAGAACGAACTGGGATCCCCAATCTTGCCGAGACAGCGGTTGCACTGACACTTGTCTACAAGTCAAGCAATCGTCTTAGACTTCATATGCTAAGGGATCTTTCGAGGACAGTTTCACAATACACTAACATGGATATACCAGAATCAAAACCAATTGTGGGAGATAGCGCCTATAAACACAAAGCCGGGACGCATCTTGCTGCTATACTCAAGAATCCATCGGCGTACGAAATCCTTGACCCAAAGACGGTTGGAAACCGGCGAAAAATCGTATTCGGTGAACTAGCAGGGAAGAATGGGGCTGCTCACTTGTTATCTCTGCTAGGACTGCAAACGGATGAGCATGATGCAAAAGCGCTTGCTCGCGGCATGAAGGAATTGAGAATGGGTGATATTTTGGAATTATATCTAGACGATCGACTTGAAAGAAAGATACTTAACGATGCTTCACATGATATCCAGGTAAGGGAGTAACAAATTGGTAAAATGCACAGAGTGTGAAGCAGAAATTAAGGTCCCCGACGATTCTGTCGAAAGCGAAATTGTGACATGTCCAGATTGTGGAGCCAGTTACGAGCTAGTCAAGTCAGACCAGGGATTCACAATAAAACCTGCCCAGACTGTCGGTGAAGACTGGGGCCAATAGAATCGAGGTGTCAACTTCTGGTTATTCATCTGCCTCTCTGGTCATCTTGTATGATACGGTTAGATGGGAAGAAAAGTCGCTGTACCAAGCAGCAAAGAGAAAAGGAGTTAAAGAATGTCACCTTCTCGACTGTAAGGACCTTGTTATAGACCTAAACCGTCCGGATCCTTTTTTCATGGAGAAGACTACGATACAGAGAACGGTAAGCTACTTCAAAAGTCTCCATTCAACCGCAGCGCTAGAGGGCATGGGTGGGTCTATCATTAATCCTCTCAACACCGCCATAATCTGTGGTAACAAGTTGTTCTGCCATGCAGTCCTTCAGAAAGATAACATACGGACGCCCAAATCAGTCACAGCATTTTCCGAGAATTCTGCCCTTCGGGCATTAGAAAGGGTCGGGTATCCTGCAGTAATTAAACCCACAATCGGGAGTTGGGGCAGGCTAATTGCTCTTCTTAAGGATAAAGATGCAGCCAAGGCAGTCTTCGAAGACAGACAACATATGTTCCCGCTATATCATGTTTATTACCTCGAAGAATTTGTAAACCGGCCACCGAGGGATATACGAGCAATCGTTATTGGTGGCTCAATAGCTGCAGCAATTTATAGATATTCTGGCGATAATGAATGGAAAACAAATATGGCCCTGGGTGGTCGCGCCGAGAACTGTCCTATTACAAAGGAATTAGAAGATGTATGTGTCAGAGCGTCCGAAGCAGTCGGAGGTAAAGTGGTTGGAGTTGACCTGATGGAAGATGAGAGACATGGCTTGGTCGTACATGAAGTAAACAACACTACTGAGTTCAAGAATACTGTTAAGGTGACAGGCATAGATATTCCGGGCCTGGTTGTAGAGTATGTATGCCAGCAAAAGAAAAACTGAAGGCAGATACCAGATAAAAAATTGGTCTCCCCTACATATGCCTTAGAGCTATTGAGAAAGTCCCTTGAAGAATATACTCCTTCTAGAGCTGAGGCCCAGCTTGCGAATTTGCTGAAGGATAAATGCATCAATGAGCTCGGTTTTGAAAATGCAAGTATTGATAATGTGGGAAACGTTATAGCAACTAGAGGAAACGGGTGTCCTACCATACTGCTGTGCGGTCATATGGACACAGTGCCAGGTCGGGTCCCTGTTAGAATAGAGGATGGATACTTGTACGGCCGGGGCGCGTCTGACGCGAAGAGTTCTCTGATCTCCATGTTATTAGCTGCGTCAGAATTTCCGAAGCAAAGGGGAACTATAATTTTTGCTGGGGTGGTTGACGAAGAAGGAAACGCCACCGGAATTAAGGAAATTGTCAAAAACAAATCAAACGTAGATTATGCAATCTTTGGGGAACCAAGCGGCATAAATAATATCACGATCGCGTACAAAGGACGAATCTCACTCCGGCTCACATGCGATGTTGGCTCAAGTGCTCATGCTAGTGCACCTTGGCTTGCAAAGAACTCAATTGAGGAGATGTATGATCTATGGAGAGCAATACAGTTGGCAATAGAGGGAATAAAATCTGGCAACGAGAAGCCAAGCAAAGTCACCTGCAGTCTCACGGAGATCACGGGAGGGTCTAGCCATAATGTAACTCCCAGAAAATGCAAAATCACCGCTGACATTAGGGTGCCATCTGCATACAAGAGTAAGGATATTTACAATCTCCTTATATCTACTATAAAAGAGATGGCGCTAAAAAAGCGCGTGCGGGCGACACATAGAGTAGAGGATTTGACCGAGCCATTTGAAGCAGATCATACATCTGCTTTAGTACGTGCTCTTTATTTATCAGTCATTGATATTTGTAAGAAGCGTCCAATGCTTCTTAGAAAAACCGGCACAGGAGATATGAACATACTCGGTAACGCGTATCGCATTCCGGTTGTTACTTATGGTCCGGGAGATCCTCATTCTTCGCATACGATGGATGAAAGAGTAAGTATATCAGAATTTATTTCCAGTATTGATGTATTTAATAGAGCGTTGTTCCACACATCTAGGTTACATCACTCACGCGCTTTCAAAAACAAGAGCGATCGTGTCAAGTAGGACGAGACCTTCTTTTACTTTCAGTATATGAATTCCAATACGAAGTAATCTCAATGCGTTGTGATTTAAAAGAATTATAATCTCTCACCGGAGTAACATAGATATGCTTTGGATGATAGGTCTAGGAATATACGGTGTTGGAGGTATAAGTTTACAATCTCTAGACATTCTTAAGAGCTGCGACGTAATATATGTTGAAAGGTATACGAGTTCAATT
This sequence comes from Thermoproteota archaeon, assembly GCA_030861105.1. Classification (GTDB taxonomy): domain Archaea; phylum Thermoproteota; class Nitrososphaeria; order Nitrososphaerales; family Nitrososphaeraceae; genus TH5893. The sequence goes on along the minus strand of JALZGI010000396.1, from coordinate 1,233 downwards.
AGTGATGCTGAGCTATACAACCTCGACAGGCTCATACGTGACGAAGAAGGTAAGACCAACACTGTCGTTGTACCGCGCTGGTTTTTAGAAGACGGACGCGAAGTCCTAAAGAAGGCCCAGGTTATGGAGGTAGCCCTCCTGACATACGGGGATCCGTTAATTGCAACCACTCACACCGAATTACTTGTGAGAGCAGTAAAAAATTCCGTAAAGGTCAAAATAATTCATGGTGTTTCAGGAATTAGTTCTTTGATCGGCGAAACTGGTTTACATATGTACAAGTTCGGCAGAACGGTTACAATAACATCCGAACCCCAGTCCGCCGCAACTGTATACGGGACAATTTACGACAACCTGAACCTGGGCAATCACACAATGGTTCTTACCGAGTACAAGGATAGAAATGAGGAAGTATTTTTTCTAGATCCAAAAAAAGCACTCTTGTCACTGTTAGAATTAGAAAGAGATCTAAAGAGCGGCGCCTGCCATGAGGAGACTTTTGCTGTGATTTTGTCCAGGATAGGCCTAAAGGATGAGAAAAAGATATCGGGAAAGATAAAATCTTTATTGGCACAAGATTATGGGAAGGGACCTCACACGTTAATCGTAACGGGGCTTTTTCATTTTGTCGAAGTTGATGCGCTCAAAGCTCTTACACACAGTATAGACGAGCCCTCGGACAATACCTCGCATATCCACAACAAATCTGCTACCATGATTGAGAGATACGTCCCAAAAGCTCGGGCTGCTCTTTCCAAGGCACGAATTGCCTTGGAAAACGAGGTGCCATCTCAAGAAAAGGGCAGACTGTTTGAAATATACAATAATGCTGAAAACTATATAGAAGATGCGATTAGATTTCTCAGGACCGGAAAATCAGAGCTAGCGATCCTAAGCATTGGATATGCGGAGGGGTTAATAGACGCAGCCGGAACAAATGAACAACTGCAGCTTGGGCAGTGACGTAGAACACCAAATTTATCTTTGAAAAGTACATTTTCTCATCGGGCGAAAAAATAAAAATTGTCAGAAATCTTATAGCTTTGGTGTACTACTAAACCTCGTTACAATTTTCTCTCATTATCCATCGAAATCTCTTATTACCCTATTCCCGAGATATTGAGATGAGTAAATGCGCAGATATTCACAGCCGATAAGAGTCAAGTCAACAAACATACCTGCCGAGCTTTTACAGTTTGTGAAGAAAGATACCTATTCTTTAGTTATTAAAGG
>JALZGI010000384.1 GCA_030861105.1 Thermoproteota archaeon | reverse complement strand
ACGCGAACAATTTCAATCATCGTCGCATCATTTTAGAGAAAAATACTTCTATACCTTAAACCCGTCTGGGCAGTTCATGTTATTTCCTAGTTGTCGCTCGCACGATCTCATTTATCTCTTTCCGAATGCTATTTTCAAATTTCTCTAGTTCCCTGAATAATAGAAAGATGACCTGGTAAATATATTGAATATGTTTAGCCATGAAAGCCCAAAAAAAGCTTTTCATACTGGTAGCTTCTAAAAAAAAGAATGAGAGTCCTAATTGCCGAAGATGACAAAGACACCGCACTACTATTTAAGAAGGCCTTAGAGAAAAGAGGGCATAATGTTACAATTACACATAATGGCGAAGATTGCCTTAAGGTTTATCACGAAGAATTACAAAATATACGATTAAGAACGGACCTCAGCGAGCGGCTTCAGCCATTTGATGCCGTGGTTTTGGACTACAAAATGCCGAGAATTAATGGAATGGACGTTGCAAAAGAGATTCTTGCTGTAAACCAACATCAGAGAATAATTTTTGCTTCTGCATATGTGAAGGAAACTTTGGTCGATTCTATTAAGCAGTTAAAGCAGGTCGTTGAGTTAATGCAAAAACCATTTGGACAGGATGCTCTAATAGATACAATAGAAGATAAAGGAATTTATTCTGAATTGCAGAAACTAAACGTAAATGTAAATGATATAAAAGCTGCCAATCTAAGGCACGAACAGATCAGAGAGATTTTAAATATCCTGAAAAATATTCAAAAGGGAAGGACATTTTAATAGCTGTCTTGTTCTCATATATTAGAAACAGTCAGAACAAGTTACCGTTTTGTGCAAATTTCTCGTTACATTACCAATCCTGTTTCAATGAAAAGACAAGCTCAACAATAAGTTAACCTTTTACATATTCTGTTCAGGCCTATCTAACCTGATATGTACTGGACGGAATTGGGGAGGATGATTCTAAGGAAGATCGTGGCGATAAGGGGGGTGGTGAACTAGGTAAGCTGAACGTGAAGGTAGCCCCTTTTCCGTCCGGATTATTCTCAGCCCATATTTTTCCTCCATGAGCCTCAATGATATTTTTGCAAATATAAAGTCCCAGTCCGGTCCCTCCGGTATCTGACTTTGTTGCAAATTTTGAGAACAGCCTGGGGAAAATCTCGGGATCGATGCCAGACCCAGTATCCTTGACACTTACTGTTGCTTCATTTTCGTCAGCTGATCTTTCAGCAGTTATGGATATAGTGCCAGCCTCTGTGAATTTCATGGAATTATTAAGTAGGTTGGAAATAACTTGACCCAGTCGATCCCTGTCTGCTTCAACAAAAATATCTTCATTGCCAGGTACATATACGACATTTACCCTTCCTCCCGAAATGGCTTGAAGTTCCAACAGGTCTTTCATCCCATACAAAATTATCTCATTCAATTCCACCCTTTCCCTCCTGAGTGTCAGGGTATTACTTTCGATTTTAGTAATGTCCAAGATCTCATTGGCAAGAATCTGCAACTTTTTTGCATTCCTTATGACAATAGAAACTCTCTCCTCATCAGGCATACTGTCCTTCAACGATTCTGAGCTGAGCATCAAAGGTTGGATAGGGTTTCGCAACTCATGCGCAGCGACATTAATGAATTCTCTTTGCATTCGGTCATGTACTTTTAACTGTTCATACATGTCGGTCTGTTTCCAAAGCGTTTCAAAGAAGGAGACGTAAGAAAGAACCGTTGCCTTGCTATTTGAATATGTTGCTAATCCAATTATCCCTAGTGAGTGGGAATGCTTTGTGTAGTCTTTAAGTTCTATGGCCAACGAAAATGTTTTGTCAATAATGACAACCGAAACCTTGGTTTGTAGTTGAGGCTCCATGTATCTTATCTCCACTAACTTTCGAAACTTTTGCTGGGCGGATAGTTCTGAAACAAGGAACCGGAATGTCTCTTCTACAGCTTCGTCTCTTGAAGTTACGATTTTCACCCTTATTCCTCGTTGTACTGCATCTTTTAGTATTTCTTTAATGCCTGCTGGCTCAGCTTTTGCACCTAGCGTGTGAACATATTCTAAAGTAGGATAAACCACCAAAATATCTTCTTGGGCTGACCTAATCAGGTCTTGACGAAGTTTTAAAATTTCATTTGGATTTTGTAAAATTTCTATTCCTTCTGAATCCACGCCCTCTTCAATGGCCTGTATTCTGTTTTCTGCATCAATACCACTCTTCCAAATCTCCTCGAATATTGAATCAAAATGACGAAGATACGCCGCTTCATTGCTGATGAGCAGATTCTGACTCCTTTCCCCATAATCCCACTTCAGAATTGTGGCCATCATCTCCTTATCAGAAACAGCAAAATCAATGGGTGGCAGGTTTTTTACGTGTCTTATTTGCACTCCAATTCTGAGAAACGATCTAATCAATTCAATGCTGTTTTTATCTATGGAAGTAACTAGCCTAACACCGTCATGCTCTCCAGCTTTGTGTCTTTCCAGAACTCTCTTGTATGCATCGAAGTAATTGCTATGGACCAGCCGAAGCCCATTATCTCTAAGGCAGGCCGAGTAATCTACGGATGTCTCAAGGATTTCTTTTCCTTTTCTTACGATCTCTTCAAAATTTTGTATTACATTGATTTCCCTTAAAACTATATTCAAATAGTGCCTCATATCTCCGTCCGTAAGAGATAACTGCACCCCAGTTCTATCTGTCATTTCATTGGCTCTTTCTCTAGCGTCATGTAGAACTTTCTTTTCTAAAAGCTCTTGCATCTGAGCAGACCCTATACTTACCAATAGTTTCGCTTCCTCTGTCGCAGTCTTCTTAATTGATCGACGTAGATTTACATCCTCTGATATAGAAATCCCAGCGGAGTATATACCTACAAAAATCAGGTAAGCAGATAACCCTGCGACAGAAACACCAGCCTGACCATAAGGTGGATACGAAGCAGCGTTAACTGCAGATTGGTTTGAGATAAAGAGTAATACAAAACCGTAAGCAGATATAATAATGTAGTTTCTAACAGCGCTCGAGCGTCGTATGCTTTTTGCAACGACTCTAAAGGCAAGGCCAAATAATATGGCAGCAGCCGTAGAGTTCAACGACATGTATACATAGTACCAGAACCACTCTGATTCCGTTTCTGGAGAGATTAGGTCAAAAGCTCCTGCAAATACGCTAAGATAGTATATCATGGGCAACGTCATAAAAAACCAAACCTTCATTCTTGATACTCGGTTTAGCTTGTCAAAATAATGGTACAGAAGTAAAATTGTAGTCGACCATACTAAAAATGTGGATATAATATCGGCATTATGATAGAGGTCAGAAAGAAGGCGTGCCAGCGTACCTGGTTCAGAGGTTGGAAAAACTATTGGGAGGGTGGGAGTTACTACGGCATCCTTGGTGGTCAAATGACGAACGTCTGCAATTATGGCCATGACCGTGGTGAATGCAATAAAGATGGCTGTTATCGCGAATAACAAAAGTACTATCGTATTTCTGTTCGAGCGATACCACCTCAAAAGGCGCTCAGCAAATAATATCATAATTATAATGTTGAGAGTGTAACTAAGCGCTGTGACAACAAGCAAGTTCATAAGATGATATAGACCTGTAAAAAGCATTTCAAAAATAACGAAAGCAAATATTGCAGCAAGTGTTAGTTGTACTGCTTCAACTACCTTATGTACTACGTTAAGGTAACGAGATTTCGATCGTACTTCTTTAGTCTTTTCTTTTATGAATTGTAGCACGAAGTATTGACCTAAAACGAATGCGCATCCGATTAATATGAATAAGGTTACTCCTGGCAAAGAAGTGATCTGGTCTTGAATAAAATCAGGAACAGTAGATACGATTGCATCTATAATTAAAGC
>JALZGI010000325.1 GCA_030861105.1 Thermoproteota archaeon | reverse complement strand
TCTCTAAGGCCTTCTTAAATAGTAGTGCGGTGTCTTTGTCATCTTCTGCAATTAGGACTCTCATTCTTTTTTTTAGAAGCTACCAGTATGAAAAGCTTTTTTTTGGGCTTTCATGGCTAAACACATTCAATATATTTACCAGGTCATCTTTCTATTATTCAGGGAACTAAAGAAATTTGAAAATAGCATTCGGAAAGAGATAGATGAGACCGTGCGAGCGACAACTAGGAAATAACATGAACTGCCCAGCCGGGTTTAAGGTATAGAAGTATTTTTCTCTAAAATGATGCGACGATGATTGAAATTGTTCGCGTAGCAGGTCCAAGGGATTAGATTTAAGGAAACAGCAAGTTGATGGAAATTGTTGGATTCAGCGCAGCGAATGCGGCCCACCTACCTCTTGTTAGGGGGTAATGTGGACCGCAGCTTGATTTAGTTTAACCTCACACAGCCAGTACTCTAGACACGTTCTGAAATGCAAATACAGTCCTTGCAATAAGCCCATAATATTTCAGACCATGGAGGCTAGATGCTTGAGCAGTTTACTATCTATCTGCCCTATTAACTCGAGACTTAGCTTGCTAAGCTAGAATTTTTAAGGGTTCTTTTGGATAATCTAACGAAATGGTGACGTCTGTCAAAGGAAGGAATTCCCGCTACTGGATTAAGAAGCTACAGCTTTCGCAACATCCTGAAGGAGGTTTTTATCGAGAAACCTATCGGGCCGACGTTGCAATCAACCTTTTCACAGAAACTGGAAATTCTAGACAGAAAGATTCTGCCAAAGGTCGTTTGATCTCAAGCACAATTTACTACTTGCTTGAAGGTGATCAGAAATCAGTGTTTCATAGGATGAAAAATTCGGATGAAATATGGCATTTTTACACCGGAAGTTCACTTACAATATTTATGATAAACGAAATTAATAGGGGAATTTCAGAGTTGAAACTTGGCGATTCTCCGGAACGAGGAGAGCTGTTTCAGATTCATATAAAAAGAGGCTCATGGTTTGGTGCAATAGTGAACGAATTGTCATCTTATGCATTAGTAGGTTGCACGGTCTTTCCCGCATTTTCATTTGAGGATTGCGAAATAGCAGACAGAAAGAGACTCACAGCGTTATATCCTGAACATAAATCCATTATTGAAATGCTAACTAGAACTCAATAGTAGTGGAATTTACCTGAACAGTGGCAAGGCTACTAACGACCATCCTTCCTTAGAGTGAGTTTTCTCGCAGGTCGGTGTCAATTCAGACCCATATACTTGTCTATGATGATTACAGCAATTCACTTCTTTGAATTAAGACAATAAGCCCTGATTTGAATAGGGGTTTCGTCTGCCCATTTCAGAGTAAGTGCACAGTAGAACTCATAATACAAATTTGTTGGAATTCAAAGCAAGAAAAGGCCGATGAACTTCAGATTGAATTACTTATAAAGCGGAAATTCAGAATTAATCAAGGACAGTAACATAATTTGACAAAATACAGCTATGTAATCGTTCCGCTTACGATGGCGCTGTTGATGGCTGTCAGCCTGGGAACAATTTTCGCTCTTGGCCTGCAAAAAGCATATTCGGATTCATTAGCCGGCGGAACTTTAACCCAGAGAATAGGTAATGTAGATGTAGAACTAAAAACGGTCCCGGCCGAGCCTCTTGCAGGAGAGAGGGCAGTAATTTTCCTAAGATTTGGTAGCATAAACGGAGAGGATCTGATAGACACACCAATTAATATCAGGATTACCAAACAGGGAGAAGAAGTTCATAAAACACAAGCAATAACTGTTCCCGATGGTCATTATACTTACTCCTATCAGTTCGCAGAGCCAGACACATATGGAATAACTATAGAAATAGAGGGCCAGCCCATTGTTGCAGGATCCGGGTCATCATCATCATCATTGCATTCTTCGAAGAATGGTACTCAGAGTCTTCTATTCACGTTTCCAGTTGGCGTTATTTCCAAATTACCCTTTGGACTTTCTAGCTTTCAAATATCTCTAGTCATAGCAATTGGTATTACTGTATTTGTGATATTTTTTTTCTATCGGAGAAGAACAAGAAATGCAACCAGAACCTCTTATGAGCAGACCGGAAAAAACTGACATTTTGTTGCTTTGTTCTTTTAGTTATCTTCAGTGTCATCTCTTGAAGCAAATCGCACATAACTCCCTGTGTTCACTTCTCTCCTCATAAAAACCCCGCAGAGTTGTTGGGTGATGACTGTTCATACAAGGACAAGTTGGTTAATAGTTATGTTGGTGTTATCATATACTTATGTACTTGTCCAATAAGATAAGATATAATGTTAGCCTATGCTCAGACAGTATCTCCTTTTAATCAGAGCTCCTAATCTATTTACGGTTCCATCAAATATCCTGTCAGGTTACTTTGCAACAACCCAGCTAGGTAACATAGAATTTCCCCAATTACTATCGCTAATTTTTTCATCTGTCTTTTTGTATGCGTCTGGAATAGTTCTTAATGACTATTTCGATATAAACATCGATAGAAAGGAGCGTCCCCGTAGACCATTGGCTTCGGGCCAAATCCCAAAAAGAAATGCTATAGTGATCGCGGGCCTGTCTATTGTTGCAGGCAACACCTTAGCTTGGTCTGTGAGCTTGAATAGCGTCATTATTTCATCCTGCATAACAATTGTAATTTTTACCTATAATTATTGGTTCAAGCACAATAGTGTTAGTAACCCCCTTGTTATGGGCTTTGCAAGATTCCTGAATGTTCTGCTTGGGGGAAGCTCGGGCATACTTCTTTTAGTTACTAACATGGACCTAACCTTACTTTTTCTGGGTTACTGCTTATTTCTATATACTGCATCCATAAGTTTACTTAGCCTGAAAGAAGTCTGGCTGAGCGAACGATTTTCGAAAAAATCTTTAATTCCAATAATTGTTTCCTTTTTAGCTGTAGTTCTTACAATAGTATCCATACTTATCGCAGGACTTTACGGCTACTTTCATATCGCATACACCTTCAACTTGCTTCTATTTTCATGCGTGATGGGTATCAGCTTCTTTCGTTTGTTCTCGAGGGTAAGAAGGTTAGCAAGGTTTGGTTCATATACACAATACATGGGATGGTCATTAGAAAAAGGCGAAGAGAGGATTGACAGCATTGATAAAATAGATATAAGTCAAGGTATACAGCACCATATTAAAACCATGATTTTATCAATCGTAGTTCTTGACTCCATATTTTTGAGTGGACTTGTAGGAATGTTTGCAGGCTTAGCTGTCCTCCTGCTTGTTATTCCTCCCATATTGCTGGGACGAAAATTATACATCACATAGT
>JALZGI010000320.1 GCA_030861105.1 Thermoproteota archaeon | reverse complement strand
CCATAATTTTCAATTTATGTTAGAGTAATTGTTCTTGAGGGATATAATAATCGATCTAGTGCTAAGAGGCATTCAAATTGGAGGCCTTGTCCAAAGATCTAGATGTTTAGGTGAAGACAAGAGGTTATGTTAAGGTGCCAGCAGTAATTTAAAGGCAGCCAATACAAGATCGTCAGATATATCATAACCTTGGTATTTTTCAAACATCATTCTATTCCTGTAACAAATTTACTCCGATTATGACAGAGAGGTATATTGTTTTCCTGGCGCCAGTCTTTGTCTAAGATAATGTCCAAATTCAGGGTAGCCAGTTCACAGATATTTCCTCTATTGCAATTGGCGATTTGGAAAAGCAATAATTGTCAGTAGTTCTATATAAGTATATACTAAATGACTTGACCATAAGCACGCATTTGTATACGCATATAAATAGTATAATGTTTATACTTATGTACCAAAATCTCACTCTACAAGAGTTAGAAAACATGGAGGTATAACTAAAAGTTGTTAGCAAAGATTGTCCACGATGATTTGAACGCAGGAGGAGGGAGTGAGCGTCTAGCTATAACTACTATAGAATTGCTAAATGAAATGGGCTATGAAGTTGATATCCAGACATGTACGTTACCGGATATTAATAAGATAGAGAATAATTTTGGGCAGTTGAACATTCAAATAAGAAAAACAAAGATATTAGATCTACTATCACTCCTTCTTCCTAAACCAAAAGAATACATAGAATATGGTTCAGACGATAGAGATTATGATCTAATTATAAACACACACGGTGACTTATTGCCCTATATATCTAGAGATGGTTGCCAAATTTTATACTCCGATGGCATCGCCAATAGCGATCCACAAATATGGAAAAGAACAAAGATAATTACATACTGTCATTATCCTTTAGTTCCTTACTATGTTAAGAATGGAGTATACAAAAGGTTCCTAAACAAGTTCATAAAGCCAGGTGACGGAATGAGTTTCGAAAGTGATGATCCTAAGATAGAAAAGTTGCTTTCAAATGCCAGAACACTATATGATTTAACCCTTAATAACACTGTAATACTTACCAACTCTGAATATAGCAAGAGCTCAATAAAGCAGTTGTACAACAAAGCAGAGCCTATAGTTCTAAATCCTCCTGTAGAAATAAATAGATTCAGAAGATTATTAGTCTCTCAAAAATCCGAACGTGAGGATGTAATACTTGTAGTTTCAAGATTCAGTCCAGATAAACAAATTGAAAATGCTATTGAAGTAGCAAAAATACTACATGGCAGAAAAATTGAATTTAAAATGATAATAGTTGGGAACGTCTCCAAAAGTGATATGGATTATCTCCAACTCTTAAGTAACATGATAAATGATAATGATCTAAATGCATATGTAAAGCTAGACGTTGGAGCTAGTTTTAAACGATTACTTTATCTCATGAGCAAATCAAAAGTCTATCTTCACCCGTTGGCTGGTGAACCATTTGGAATATCTGTAGCAGAGGCTATGGCGGCAGGTTTAGTACCAGTAGTACCACATGTCGGTGGAAATTCAGAATTCGTACCTGAGAGGTACCACTATAGTAAACTTGAACAAGCTTCAGAGATAATTAGAAACGTGTTATTTTCATCGTATTCCGATGATAATACTTACAATAATAATAAAAGACAAAACAAAATGAATATTACCATAACATCTCATATTGCCAAAATATCAGAACAGAAATTAAGACTTAATCTTAGCAATTTGGTACTGAAATTTTCCGCTGATAACTTCAAGATCAACTTGAAGAAAATAATAATTGACGCACTGATAACGCAAAAAGATTCGACACATATTCCACTTGTAAACCAGAGAACGAAAACGCAAGTGTAATAACAAATTCTAATTAGTGGGGCATTTAGGGTTTTAGAAGTTGTGTCCCATTCATACTGAATGCCCAAAGAAGTCCATCTAACTTTAGATCATCCTACTGTTATGACTGGAGCCTGAGCTCCGTTTACATCTAAAAATATCTAAGGTTCAAAATCCGACGTACAAGGGCATACTTAGAAGATGCGATATGAATCGGTCGATGGAAGACACCTGCGCAAATTAAATACTGTAACCTGCAGCCATTTCATCCCTACGTTATTTTTTTATTTGTTCCCTCTTTGTTGAGCCCATAGCAAATACATATTTAATGCCTTGAGACTTCATTTCATTGCTCAAAATGGCATTGAAATGATCCACATCACGTTTTACATGCTCTTCCGTATGCTTACTAGTCGCAGCTACAACATATTGAAAATTGCCATTCTGGTACCGATGAATCTCATAAAGGCTTGCCATACTTACGTTTCTTCCTCTTCATGTTCTGTCTACGTATTAAGGTATATTGTTAGAAACTTTTGAGTTTGTCAGCAACCTACATTGTAATTAGCGTTCACATAATAACGATTATAAATTTGGGACTGAATTGTAGGTCAAAGTTAAGTCGAAATGACCGTGTAAATATATTACCCGTACTTGTATTAAAATATGCTATAATATGTTAAGCTCTTACATAATTTTTTTTAATACACATCCAAAATAACCCTTCATAGCTCATAACATATTATCAATGGTATTTGGAGATAGCAAAAAGTGGAATAATAATACTCAAAG
>JALZGI010000309.1 GCA_030861105.1 Thermoproteota archaeon | reverse complement strand
GTTTGATACAGTATGAACCTATAAATCAGGACAAAGAAAAAATTTTAAAAATAAAAGAAATCATTAACAATGCAAAGCCTGATACGCCGTTTGAAGAATTACCTACCACAACTGAAATCGCCCAGGCTTATGGATACGATCCTGAGAAATACTGTCCTACATGTTACCGCAAATTCAAGCGACATGCAACACGAAAACGAGTAGGAGATCACAGACATTATCCAATATTTGCAGTATGCAACTCTTTTGGTAAAAATCCAGGAAACGTATGGGAAGTACCTACGAAAGCACATTATGGAAATGAACACTTTGCAATATTTCCAGAAGATCTGATCGCAAGAATTATTACTTTTGCCACGGAAAAAGGAGACTGGATACTTGACCCCTTTGCCGGTAGAGGAACAACTGGGATCGTATGTGCATTGCTTGGTAGAAACTTTACTGGTATCGATTTGTATTCCGAAAATATATCAGTTGCAAATAGGAATATACAATCTGCTATCAAAGGCGACTTTAACATCATGATACACAAAGGCAATATTCAACGTTAGTTCAATTCACCCTTTAATTGAAATAACCATAGCTAAATACTCGTACAAATAGTTTAGCCGCCTATTTTAGACAATAATAGTAAATTAAGAATAACCCAAACCGACTCGCAAATGTTATAGTATTTACTAGACTCGCATTCTTACCATTGACCTTGTTGCAACAATGAATACTGCTGCTGCCAGAGCTGTTATGACAAGCACCTGAATATTAGTAGACGAATTAATTTGCGAAAATATTCCAGCTCTGCTAATATCTACTATATATGTCAATGGATTGATATAAAATGCGATGGATAATGGACCCGGTACCCCTTGCGCGGGATAAAAAGCTGTGCTAACGAATGCGAAAAATAAGAAGAGACCGTTACTGATTACATTATATCCCTCACTACTTTTGATCTTTGTTGACAATATTATTGTAAACGACCCAAAGAATATTGAGCCTATTATTAGTGCGTAGATGGTATAAGGTATGTTCCAAAGTGTAATCTTCACATCTTCGTATATTGTTGGTAAACCAATTATCATAATAGCAGCGGCACTAGCCAAACCAATTAGAATAATTGTTATTAGAGTGCTAATAATATATTGAACTTTACTAAACGGCATGACTAGTAATTGTTGAAACATGCCATTTCTCTTGTCATTCCAAATTATGGCTCCCGCTACAGTACTACCATTCATTACGTTAAATCCAATCATACCTGCTGTCAGAAATGAGGTATATGTAACTGACATAGAACCCAGGTTGATCCCGCCATCGCCTAACATTGCAGAATATGCATACCCTGCCACAAAAATATAAACAACAGGAAAAGCTATCTGCCAAATTAAGAAAATCCTGTCAATTGCAGCCACAAGGTTTCTGTAGATCAATAATAGTATGCTTCTTTCGATCATCATTTATTATTCCATTCACACCCCTTCTTGGCCATCGTTAACTATCGATAAGAAAACCTCTTCGAGAGAAGGTGGATTTATAGCAATGCTTTCTATCTGCAAACCATTCCTGGAAACAAGTTGCAATATCTCAGAAATAATTTCCTCAGCATTAGTAACCGTGATTGTAACTGTATGTTTTCCATTGACATCAATATAGGAACTATTTTCATAATTACTACTATCACTTTCACGTTTACCATCCCTAGCTTTTCTGCTAATTGCGACCTTTAGAAGGTCAATAAAAAGTTTATTCAGTGTATCTTTAAAGGTAAGCTCTATGGTTTTAGATTCACTATATTTTTGCTTTAGACCTGCTGGCGTATCGAATGCTATGATCTTCCCCCGATCTATAATGGCTATTTCATCGCAGAGATATTCTGCTTCCTCCATAATATGAGTAGTAAAGAAAACCGTTAGGCCTGATCTTACGTGAACCTTGATGTAATCTAAGAGTTGTCTTCTTGCAGAAGGATCAAGACCAACAGTAGGTTCATCAAGAAAAAGCAGATCCATTTCATGCATAAACTCTCGTGCAATTTGAACCCTTCTTCTCTGACCTATCGAGAGTTCATCATTTTTGGCATTTCGAATGGATTCTAGGTCAAAGGTGTCTAAGACCTTATTTACTTTATTTCTTCTAGTTTTCCTGTCCCTTATACCCCATAACATACCATACAGATCAAGTGCCCTTTCCACCGTCAAGTTGGCTTCAAAACTAGGATTTTGAGATACAACTCCTATCCTTCTTTTAATCTCTATTTGATTCCTATCAAGATCCTTTCCAAATATGTGTACGCTTCCAGACGTAGGACTAAGGATGGTTGTAAGTATTTTTAGTGTTGTAGTCTTACCAGCACCATTTGGACCGAGAAATCCAAAAACTGTCCCACACTTTACATTAAATGTAATATTATCTACTACGTAAGTGCTATTCTTACTATATTGCTTTCTGAGATTACGAACTGAAATACAATTCTCAGATTCGAGTTTGGACAACATTAATATCTGCACATTATTGACTTTGTAGTTGATCGAGT
>JALZGI010000297.1 GCA_030861105.1 Thermoproteota archaeon | reverse complement strand
GGACGATATACCTTGAGTATATCCAAGGGTCTTTAAATGAAGCCTTATACGATCCGGATTCGAGAATTTGATCAAATTGTCGCAAGGGAATACCACTTGCATGCATTATCATATTTTGTTGCGATGATCCTGTTATTATGACAATGTTACTGCTTCCATCATAAGATGTTGCAAGTGCCTCCGCCGCCTGTATCTGAAATGATCTGCCTTCATCGTATTGATAATTCGCATTAAGAAAAGTCACCACACCTAATGCCGGGGTAAGGAGTTGATATGCAAAAAACATGAAAATTGTAGCTGCAAAGAAGTAGCGATTTTTTTTGAATACACCTAGTAGCTTAGCCAGGAAAATACAGCAAAGGGAAACTATCAGAGGGGCCAAAAGTATCACAAACCTAGAGTTAAACCATTCCCTCTGATTCATCTCCCCAATGCCAATTATTAGAGTTATTATAGTAAAGATAGAAGGCAGGGCCAAAAAGAGATACAAGTTTCTTCTTTTTTCTCTCTCTTGGATTTTTCCCAGATATCTATGAAATAAATACCCGATAACTGCAGCTGCCAAAAGTATGGGGCCGAATATGGCCAAAGCTGTAATGCCATACAATGATGCTACGTTCCACGGCTGGAGGTACAGGAATTCACGATTTGCCCCTTCAAGCGCCTGAGCAGCTGCAGAAAAATATGGTGCGTTTGTGAATTCAAGGGGATCATTGTATGCATATGCATTCCATATTAGCCACAATGCGATACCCGAAAAAGAGAAAGTAGAAGTCAGTATTATTCCAACCTTGTACTTTTTGCTATGATAATATCGTTGTGTTCTTATTGTAGTTAAAACAACAAATGATAATAAGAACAGAGGAAGAAGCCATCCTTCGTATCTGCACAAGGTGGCTAGCGAGATGAAAGTTGAACACATTATCAAATTAAAAATTACATGGGACCCCTGGCCACCTTCGTTCATAGGATTAAGTGAAAGGTATTCTTTGGTGCCAGACATCCACCTCATAAAGAAATATGCTGCTCCAACAAAAAATAGCATGAACGATGCTTCGGTCATTGGGGTGACTGCCAGGTAGAGTATGTTTGGGTTTGTTACAAATAATAAAGCTCCTATAATTGCGATATAACCAATACTCAGATGATTTTTGATTATCTTGTACAGGAAAACGGCGGTAAAAGCCAAACAAGGGACATTAAGTGCGACGCCTGCAAATCCTGTCCTGAATAGTGGTTCTATCAAAGTAAATGGTAACAATAAAAGATGTGGCAAAGGAAGCCAAACAGTTCCTAATTGCTCGAACAATCCAGGGTTGATAGCGTCAACAAATTCTCTAGATCTAACTAGGTGGGATACTGCATCGGCATAATATAATAATGAAAATCTGTCCAAGCTATATAGGACAAAAGCTGCAGATAAGCCGGTTACAACAGTGACGAGAAATACAATCCATGACTCTCGGCCATAGAACGCCGCCCTTGTTATGGTTGAAATCTGCATCAGAATATTTTGCATTGGATGATTATATCAGAAATGAGAGAAAAGATTCAAATCAAATATAAAAGATTCGCTAGAGATTCTCCTGTCTGGAGACAGCTTTGTCTCACTTTCCTCATTGGGGTAGAAAGAGTGTAGAGTCTAGGATTGGCCCAAGATAAGAAATTAGAGAGATGATTGACAGGAGAATGATTTAGAAAGCTAGTCACAATCATATGACTAACCATCTGCCCGACCGTTGGCTTCCGAAATTATCAGATACCTAACAAAGTCCAGATGGGTCCTGAGAAAAATACAGCATAGCTACTTTCATAATAATTAAGAGGGTATAACTCTTATGATATCCCTTTCTTGAGGCATATTGGTTTGGCCTCCTCTCATGCTGAACTCAACCAAAAGACCAGTACTTTGAGACTCCTATGAAGATGCCTATTGGGATTGTTGCTGTGGCAGAATTTTCCTTTCTTTCTTTCAAAGCTTTTAAGAATCATATACTGTATGATACCTATTAAACACAAAAAATCGAAAAAGAGAAGGCTTGTCCCAGCATACGAGATCAGTGAGGATGATATTAGCTTTTTCTTATCATCTATAAAAGCAGTAGAAGGCAGCTTTCCAAAGATTAGAGATCTACAAAAATTACTTAAACCGCGACTAGATCTTTTCAAGATAAATACGATATTAAGATACCTGGAAAGATCAAAAAAATTAGAAACAGATCTCGACGGAAATATTATATGGATTCGTGAAGATAGCAACAGCGCTAATCAGCTAAGTCTTGCTGAGAGAGCTGATTTGTCCAAAGAATTCTTAGATTTTTTCTCCAAAAAAGCTATTGAAGAAAACAAGGGATTGGACAAAGAGGGTGAGGAAGAGGATTAGGATGAGGAAGACGATACGGAGGACGAAACTAAATAATAAGGGGTTGATACTAGCGCCTTTTGAATGTACTATGTTCGTCTGTTTGTTTGTTTGATACTATTAGCCCAATTGTTTAAAATGACAAGGTATAATAATTTAAATTGTAAGCGTCTTTTTGTAATAATATCCTTGCAAGAAAAAATCGTCCTAATAACCCTAGTTTGCCACCACAATGTTTATGGCTATCTGCCTACCTGCCTAACTACCTACCTATTTGCTCAACTACTTTCAAGCGCTGACAAGTACATGAGTAACGACCATGGAAAATTCAAAGAATAGCAATAACAGCAATAACAAGTCCAATACGATGGCATCATCCACGCAGTCGACATCTTCAACTTCATCTTCAACCTCAACTCTGACCCAGCCTTCATCTTCACCATTACTCACCTCGTTGTCAGACCCTATGCTATACGTACCTAAGATGATGTTTCTTACAAAGGGCAAAGGAATACATAAAGACTATCTTACAAGCTTCGAACTAGCATTACGCGATGCAGATATTGCCGATTTAAATCTTGTATCGGTATCAAGCATCAAGCCACCACAATGCAAGATAATTTCAAGGCAGGAAGGAAGAAAATATTTGAAGCCCGGACAAATTGTCTTCACAATTTTAGCAAGATCTTCTACCAATGAGCCAAATCGTTTGATCGCATCGTCTATCGGACTTGCTAGACCCGCAGATGATAATACCCAACATGGATATCTGTCGGAACATCACTCGACAGGTGAAACTGCGCAAAGGGCCGGAGACTACGCTGAGGATATGGCCATGGAAATGCTTGCAACAACCCTTGGACTACCGAATGATCCTACACTTACATGGGATCAAAG
>JALZGI010000269.1 GCA_030861105.1 Thermoproteota archaeon | reverse complement strand
ACTATTATGAAAAGGACACTCAGAATATATAGCGATTGATAGATTATATTCTTGGTAATTCTAAGCGAAGTTAGCCCAGCCTGGTCAAGGTACGAGCTTCCCAAGCTCGGGATCGCGGGTTCAAATCCCGCACTTCGCAATCTTATCCTCATGGATACGAGGGGTTTGTCTACAAATCCCCAGTTTTTGTCTACAAGCGCGGGTATTTTTGTAGACGAGGGCAAGCGATTTGAACCGAAACCAGCGGATAACAACAAATATCTCTACATAATTTACTAATTCGGTTTTATTTCCGTCACAGATAACCGACATAATCGATGAAAAAACTCATGAAAACTTCGTCTGATAGGAAAAAGCCCTATTTACGTCGAGTTAAGTTTAATATCGATGCACTCACCATTCTATGAACCCCTAATAAATCCATTCTCGCGTGTTAGGAAGCTTTTCCCCAATAGTGTCGCATAAACTCATATTAAAAACGTTTAAAATCACAAAATTGCAGTAATGTTATGCATCAAACCATAAAGTGCTTAGATTTTTATACTAAAATTGACAGGATATCCAGTGTATAAGACCCATGTCATCTAATGATAATCCGTTCCGCAGTTACCTTAACTCAAAGAGTGGTCTTAGAAGGGTTAATGAGGCTCTAGATACACTAAAGGAATCACAACCAGGAACACACTGCTTGCTAGTATATCCTGATTTAACAACGCTAAGAGCATTATATTCACGATATACACAGATACTATTATAAGAAAAAGATGAAATAGTCTTGTTTCTTCCATATTATGAAACTGTGGATACGGTAAGGTCTGTATTATCTGGAGGATATGATTATGAAGGTAGTAATAATAATAATAATAATAATAATAATAATAATAATAATAATAATAATAATAATAATAATAATAACGATAACAGGAACAAGAATAATAGTCCCACTAGCTTTGCTAAAGATTATAGAATAGATGTAAACAAATATGAAAAAAGTGGCTCTCTTATAATGATAGACTCCCTAAAAGGATATTTTCCATCAGAAAGACAAAACAATATCAGTGGTCTCAACAATGGTGGTCTAGACTTTATGTCCTTTCTAGATGTTCTTACTAAAACAGGTAGAAAAGCAACAAAAAGGCGGTCTTACAGTGTTATCGGACTTGGGCTCATTTTACTATCATAATCACGGCAATTGGAAACTCATTGAATATGAAAAATCGCTTCCTAAAAGATATGATGGTATGAATATGAAGGGCTATTGTTTATACCACCAAAAGGATTTTGAGAGACATTTCAATCAAAAGCAACGAGCAGAGTTGCTTGATTGTCATAGTAGAAGTATAATGTTAGTAGATGCCTGATAACTTAAAGCGTTGTGTTGAGTGTAAAACTGTCAACTTAATATTAAAAATATTGTCATATTAGGTGCTTTCTGTCCGAAATAACTAAATCCATGAGCAGGTGGCAAGGAGTATGTCTGAATATGTCATATACGTTAAATATCCATGTTTAAACTTACCATATCAGTGACATATAGCGTCACATCATGCTATATAGTTATACCGGGCACCATAAATCGTCAACTCTTATTAAATGTATGCCAATAAATGACAAAGGATATTAATAACATGTTCCTATTACTATACTGTACAAAATCATGGCTGATATTTCCTTATCATATCAAATTTTAAGCGAGGGGAAATGAAACCTGAGAAAACTTTCCCAAGAATCAGCCAAGAAGAGAAAAGGCAAACAGGGAAATACTAAAGACAGGATCTCAAAAATAGATCAAAAGGACAACAGAATAGTTGGCCTCTTGGTAGCAGGATATGATAACAAGAAAATCTCCACAGAACTTCAAATACCACTAAGCACGGTTCAGAGAAGAACAAGACAAATACTAGAGAAAGAATTAGTGCAGCATTTGTTTAAACCAAATTACAAGAAACTAGGACTGAAGAAGGGAATGATTCATGTGTATATGGCAGATGGTAATATGAGGTCTGTTGCTGAAAAAGTATCCAAGTTGGATGGGATTACATCGGTGGCAATTCATATTGGTAATTCAGATATAGTAGCAGATTTTGTCTATATGGACAGCGAAGAAATAGTAGACATTCTATCTGCTATCAAAAAGATAGAGGGAGTTGATAGGTCAGTGTGGTCTGAGGAAGTATTTGTTCTTCCTGTAAATAATGAAAATGGAACACCAACATATCAGAAATTGTTAGGAGGTGCCAGTTAGCATTGGCTCCATATAGTAAAAACAATAAAAACAACAACTACAACGAAAACAACAACAACAATCAGAAATACAAATCTAAAATCATGGTGTTAGATGATGATTTTGATATTGCTACAATAGTCAAAATGACTCTTCAAAGATATGGGTTTAGAAATGTATCTATGTTTACAGAGCCTTCAATGGCAATAAGAGAATTCAGAGAAAATGGCGATGATTACTCCCTAGTTATTTCGGATATCAGAATGCCTGGTATAAATGGATTTGAATTTGCAAATTATATTTATATGGTAGATCCGGGAATAAAAGTAATTTTAATGACCGCATTTAATACCCCTGAGGATTTATTGACTATGAAATCAGAGTATGATGCCCATAATGTAACTCAGATTATTCAAAAACCTATTTCCCCTAAAAAACTTGCAAAGATAGTATCTGCACTGTAATGAATTAGTCCGATATTAAAGAAAACTTACTTTTACCATTCCTTTATTTGTTTTATATTCTAATCTATGCGTTTTATTTTAATAGCCATACCATGATGTTCAATTAACTTTTGTCTCTGCTCCTTTGAGAATCTACCAAAATCTTTTTCATGATAAAGACAAAATCCCTTCATAGCAATATTTTTGTATGTTGTTGGTAATGATAACTCATAGTTAACAAGGTCATTCTTCTACCTTTGAAAGGATAGGCACCGACATCACCTAAAATGAAAGTCCATTTTTCCCTAACCCTATTCTAGTTCCGACTTAATTCTTTCAATTAAATTTTCCATCGTGACCGGCTTTTTAATAAAGCATCCAATACTTAACGATGGATACTGTTCTCTTAATGCTTCTTGATTAATTAACGCAGACGACATAAAGCAAACCCTTGGGTTGGCATCCACATCCATTACCTTTATACAAAAATCAAAGCCATTAATTTTAGGCATATTAATATCAATTAGCATTAGATCATAAAAGTTGGGTTTGAGTTCCGAAATGGCCACAAGAGGATCGTTATATGCAGTAACATGAAAGGAAATCTTATTTCTACTAATTCGATTTGCCTCTTCGAGGGCCCTTCTGAATGTCAATGTAATATCAGAATCGTCGTCTACTATTAAGATCCGTTTGGTAAGAGGCGACTGTTTTTCTTCTCTTTCTTCCAGTTTTCGTTCCACATCTTGTTTGTTCTCCCAGTGGGGAACATTATTCTTTACGTATCTAACTTTTTCCAAATATAAGGCTCTCCTTATCATAATGTGCTTTTCCCAAACACATCCTAAATAACACTAATCCTATGAATAAAATGGCCATAGCGCACTATACCCAAAGATAATCGCGTCTCTCATGAAGAAAATGACCCCGTATTAAACCACTAATCTTTCACTAGTCTCTGTCGTAGGTAAGGGAGCACTTTTATCTACTTTGTATTTAAATAATTCTGAGTAATCTAAACTTAGGATAACATTTCTTCCCACTTCTTTTATTTTAGACTTTGGAACATCAAACCTGTGATCATAACTTCCAAATATAACGATTCTGTCATTGGTTTCCCTCATGATATGCCCTATGCTATCTTCATTTTCTATTCTGACTCCCTTGTTAAACAGTGATTTTGGATACTTTCTTTCATAGGTTGCCAAATCAAGGTTCACACCCTGTATCCATTCTTCTGAAGGTAGGCTTGTGGGCAATGGTTC
>JALZGI010000267.1 GCA_030861105.1 Thermoproteota archaeon | reverse complement strand
GAATTGTACTAAGGGATATGTTGCTGTTGTAGTCTGTTCGCCACCTGAATAGTTAGATCCGACTTGTTCTCCTACTGCAATAAAAATTGGGCTCTGGGTGAAGTTCTGCTCAAGTATTGTTGCTATTGTATTATTGCCTTTATTTTCGGCTGAATCTCTACTGATAAGAGAGGTAGAATTGGGAAAGGAAACTGAAACCGTCTGAACATCTGCATTATCTCCTTTATTGGTCGCTGTTATACTTATTCTGAAGCTCTCTCCTTGCTCAATTGCAGGTGTAGATGTGTTGGCACTTATTATAACAGGCATAGGTTTGGGTTTTGATATCTCTGATTGAGATAGGAAAAAGTTGGGAAAGAAGACGAATGATAAAATGAAATAAGATGTAATT
Source organism: Thermoproteota archaeon (assembly GCA_030861105.1). GTDB lineage: Archaea > Thermoproteota > Nitrososphaeria > Nitrososphaerales > Nitrososphaeraceae > TH5893. The sequence goes on along the minus strand of JALZGI010000267.1, from coordinate 17,229 downwards.
AGTCCTGCAACTGCTACGATATATACTGTAATATTTCTAGGGTTATTCATACGACTTGTTCAATTCCATGTTCTTATCATATGCGAGATACACTTCTATCGATATAATCTTGCACCTTGGATAGAGATGTGACAATAATAGTGTATAAATTCCTATATTTGAGCCTATGTCTATAACTAATTATCATTATCATCCATATTCAATTCAGTAACAAGTCACCATACCTCCTCTTCCCAATCTGGTTTGACTAAAATAATATAATCCAGAATCATAGGCAAAGACAACTTAATGCCATCTCCTTTTTATTAATACAAATTCTAGTGGCATCCAGTTTTAGCAAGTAAGTTCTTTTAAAGTAAATTTCAATGGCTCTAGACTTACCAAATATACCAATTATGAAAATGATAATAATTATGATTGCATTGCCTATATACAATAACAGCGCAATTTTATCCTTGTATGAATAACTATATTTGCTTGCCTTTAGCCAGCTTATTGCTTCAGATAGCATAGATGCCAATTAGCTAGTATATTCTTTGTTCCTAATCAAATATTCTCTTTTTATACCATGTTTTAAGTTTTATATTGCTTAACTAAGACATGAATCAGAAAAAGATTAAGAAACCAATAAGCGTTATGTGGTACAAAAGGAACAATCTGAACAAAATTTCGGTGAATTTTGAAGCATTGAAACATATCAATACCATCCATTTTTGGATGAGGTAGGACTATTTTTTGCATAAAGAGCATGATTCATTTCATCGCCTCAACAAATACTGCAATAAATATGATAAAAGGCAAACACAAGGACAGGATCTTAGTCTTAATGTTTAGTTTAACACAGACAGGGCTTAGGGTCATAGTGATTATGTTAGCATAGTTCAGCATGGCAAAAAGAAAAAGACGCTAACCAAGTCTGAAATTCTAGTTAGTATACTAGAATAGAGAATTCAACCGTGTATGACGGGCATTAATGACCAATAGCATAAATATAGCAAAAGAAGTGTGATTATTTTAACAATATTGTACATTAATGAATTGCCGCTTCCAGCACCGATTATACCAAAGAACAATAAAGCACTTCTTTTTTCATTGGCAATATTATTGATACTAACCTCCGGTTCTTCTGGACATAATGCTAACCCACAAGAAGGGAAGGAAGAAGAACAATTTGAACAGAAAATACCTGACGTTAATGTCGCAATCGGTGATGAAACTACAAATATTAGAGATACAACTCTAAGAGCTGAAACAGTAGTAGAAGGACTTGAACTTCCCACCACGATGGCATTCCTTGGACCTAATGATTTCTTGGTTTTGGAAAAAGAAAAGGGTACAGTTCAAAGAATAGTAAATGGCAAGATGCTTTCAGAACCTCTATTTGATGTTAATGTAGGAGCATCACAAGAAAGGTGCATGTGTGGAATTGCAGTGTCGAAAAGTATTCCAGGTCATACCTATGTGTTTCTCTATTTTACCGAAATGGAATCTGCTGACGGAGAAGATGTTATTGAAGGAACTGATCCTTTAGGAAATCATCTATACAGATACGAATTTATCAATAACACATTAGTAAATCCCAAACTGCTGTTAGACCTTCCAGCTATTCCTGGCCCACGTCATAACGGTGGTGCTATTATGGTTGGACCTGACAATAATCTCTATATTCCAGTAGGAGATGTAGACGGATCATTTAATCCAAAGGGTCATTTTATTAGAACTATGGCTCAGAACTATCTAAATTCGACACTTATTGACGGTAGAAGTGGAATTCTTAGAGTCAACTTCGATGGCAAGCCGATTATCGACCAGGAGATTCTAGGAGATAAACATCCTTTGAACTATTACTATGCATATGGCATTAGGAATAGCTTTGGCATTGACTTTGATCCTGTAACTGGAAATCTATGGGATACAGAGAACGGACCAGCGTATGGTGATGAAATTAATCTTGTCAGGCCAGGTTTCAACAGTGGATATTATCCGGTACAGGGAATATGGTCTCATGGAGTGGACCCTAGGTCCAATATCTCAACTTGGAAAATAGCTTCAACTAATCCAAAAACTTTTGTAGATTTTGGAGGGAAAGGAAACTATAGTGCTCCTGAGTTCATCTGGGCAGACACTATTGGAGTAACAGCAGTAAAATTTTTTCGTTCAGATAGACTTGGAGAAGAATATAGGGATGATATGTTTGTTGGAAGTATAGTTACAGGTAACATTTATCATTTTGACCTAAATGAAGATAGAACTCAGCTTATCCTTTCAGGAGAACTGAAAGATAAAATTGCAGAGACAAGTGAAACAGGGGCTAAGGACATTGTATTTGGAGAAGGTTTTGCTGGAATTAGCGATTTGGAGGTTGGACCTGATGGCTACATGTATGTGGTTTCTCTAGGACAAGGTAAGATATTCAAAATTGTGCCATCAAACTGAGCTACATTTTGTCCTTTAATCAAGAATTTTTTGCACTGCTGTAGTATTCAATCTCTGACCTCTATAATATTCACCAAGCAAATATACCCACTTTACGTATTACTTCATCTTCAATAGCCTTTTTCATGCGTATAAAATATTCTGATTGACCCTTCTTTACGTACCTGTCATACTCTTTGTCTGTCAGTCTTATCGTTATCTCTTTCATGGATATCTGTAAACATTTCTAAATGTCTTGTTAGCGGGATGTTTACATTTATAGTTGCCAAAACCATAAACTGAAAATAACGACAGGTAGTAAGGCCTATTGCTTCACTACTATGCTGTTTGGGATCATCTTTTAATTCTATAACCAGGGGTACTTCATTGCCCACCACAATTGTATTGACATTAATTTGGACGGATTTCTCAAACCTTGAAAAGGCCCACATTGCCTATTTGATAAACTCTTTTTTATGACACATAATTTACTTTTCACTGATTTGATAAAACAGCTAGCATTTGGAGTACATTTACCTGTTATGGAGTTTGAAAGTGGCATCAGTACTGGAATAGGAGGAAAGGGAAAATCTCATTCAAGGGAACAACTACTCTCATATGCGATAAAGGCGGAATCTCTTGGTTATGATTCACTGAGTGTCAATGATCACATTATTTTCAGAACCAGTTGGTTAGATTCTCTAAGTGCATTAGCAGCAGTTGCTGCTGTAACTAATAGGATAAAAGTTGGTACATCTCTTTTAAATATAGTCGTGAGAAATCCTGTCATTTGTGCCAAATCTCTATCAGCTATAGATATTCTTTCATCTGGAAGGCTATTTGCAGCAGGAGTTGGACCTGGCTCACATAAAGGAGATTATGATGTTTGTGGAATTCCATTTGAAGAGAGATGGAGTAGGTTTAACGAAGCATTAGAGATATTGAAGATGCTTTGGAACAACACCGATAGAGAGGATAGTAGTAGCAGCAATGTGAAGCCACTTACTTCAAGACCAATAGATTATAATGGCAAACATTATCAGTTAGAGAAAATCTCTATTGAACCAAAACCATTTCAAAAACCTCATCCTCCTATCTTCATTGGAACTTGGGGATCATCTGAAGCTGGGCTAAAAAGAGCAGCAAAATATGGTGATGGTTGGATGGCCTCTGCTTACAACATTACGCCCGATAAGTTTAAAGAGAAATGGAAGATGCTTTTGTCTTATAGAGAAGCACTTGGTAAGGACACCCATTCGTTTGATAATTCTCTTATGTCAATGTTCGGATACATTGACGATGATAGGACCAAAGTTCATGGAATGGCCAAAGACATATTATCTCCTGCTCTAGGAAGACCTACAGAAGAGTTAGAAAGTTTGCTTCTCTTTGGTTCCAGTGATCACTGTCTGGCAAAGATAAGGGCTTTTTCTGAGGCTGGTGTTAGACGTATTCACTTTTGGCCAGTAAGTGATTTTCTAGAACAAATAGAGGTTTTTAGAAACAAGATAGTTTCTCACTATTAGAGAATGTCTTTGGTCACAAAATCGCTACTACTAGCTGTCCAACTTTCTCTTGGTTTAACTGAATAAACTCTAGAAGTGATCCTGCGGACCCACACTTAATGTCATAAAGCGATCATTGTCGTTCTCAGATGAGTCATCATCATGCTGCAGCTTGAATCTTTGGCCATAATTGGTCAAGCACCTTGGGAGAATTATCCATAATCCAGTTAGCCATTGATTGTTCCTCTTTCATGTTCTGTTCCAAGACTGGTATTGTTTCTTGTGCACCTGCTCTTTGAGCTATCTGCATTACCATTTTGTAGCCTATTATTTCAGCATTTTCTAGAATTGCGTCTTCTTTGGTTCTTATCAACTCCATTTCTTCTGGTAGTGGATTGTCTGTGTCTCCCGTAACAGATTTTACTGTATCCTTTATGGTTTTTTTCATAAGCTCCGTAGCGGGAGGTTTTGGAGCAGATAAATGTGCTTTAGAATCAGTTGGAGATCCTCCGTATTTGGCTACAATCTCTTGCAGCCTGCCCTGTTGTCCCCTAGTTTCTTCTAAATGTTGTTGCAATCTTGCCTTTACCTCTTGTATCGGACATTCTTCTATTCTTGATTGCAATCTATCAATTGCTGCATTTTCAACAGATAGCATTTCATTGAAATATTCCACAAGTTTAGAATTTACCCCAGACGATGTATTTTGAGCCATAATATATCATCAATAAGAGCAACAAACCATTTAATACTTAACAGAGAACCAGGAGTAGAGATGGTTTATAGTTACTACATAAAATGCAGATAAAGGATTACTTAGATTTGAGATGAGATGTGTTTCTGCTATTTGAAGCCAAACAGATTAAAATACTGCAGACTATATTGAGGGGTGTGTTCTCACTAGACTGTCCTAGTTTTGGGAACTCTGATTTGCCTACGTGTACTTTGGAAAAACCGTACTTCTGAAACAGAAGCCCCTCTATACGGGTTTTTACAACTTGACTTAGGTTCATGGAATGACCAAACACGCGGCGCTATAGATGGATTTGTTCTATGACTACCATACAAACGTAGCACCGTATCCCAAAATGGCAAAAGTTCTCACGCGATCGTCAGCCAAAAACGTTGAATTTTTGGGGGGCAGAATGACTTATTCTTTCTCGACAAGGAGGCGAAGCTTACCTGAGGGATCTGCTTAATGCCGAGATGTATAGGCTTGGTTTTTGAGGACACTTTGCAATAGAGGACTGCCTTACTGATATCACTAGTAATATCTAAAGCTTTTATCCTGAGAATGGTCAAAGTACCGGCTTAATAAGAATGCAAAATACTAGGAACTATCTATATAGACACTCACTTAATGTTCGTGGAGAGGTGTACCCAATAGAGCTACTTGTATATTTCGGAGAGAAAAAGAAAAATGGCTGATCCACATACCTATCATATGTCAAAAGGCAGTTCTTTTGAATGGAGAAATTTGAAAGATGCCTAAAGTACTTTCTGTTAATGTCTCTTTTCCAAAAGAAATAGATTTTGAAGGACAGACAATAACAACAGGAATTTTTAAGGAGCCTGTTAAACGACGTTTGATGCTAAAAACATTAAATCTTGAGGGAGATAGGCAAGCAGATCTGAAAGTACATGGTGGACCAGATAAAGCAGTATATGCATATCCCATGGAACATTATGCATACTGGCATGAAACATTTCCGACAATAGAAATGCAAAATGGTATGTTTGGTGAAAATTTTACCACAGAAGGCCTAATGGAAGGTGATGTTTGTATAGGTGATGTTTTTCGAATAGGTTCATCACAAGTTATTGCAACACAACCAAGAATGCCATGCTACAAGCTCGGGGTTAAATTCGGACGAATGGATGTTCTCAAAACATTTCTGGCTAGTGGTCGTTCTGGAATATACTTTAAGGTTTCAAAGGAAGGTGAAGTTGGAGCAGGAGATGCTATAGTACAAGTAAGCAAAGACTCTAACCGAATCACTATCAGCGATATTGTAAGATTGTACGCAAGCGAAAAAGATGATGTAGAAAGTCTGCGTCGAGCAATCAAGGTTAAGGATTTGCCAAATGGATGGAAACACCATTTTCTTGAGCAGATCAAGTTAGCAGAGAAAAATAAAGGTAAAAGTAAACACAAATGAATAGAGAGAAGAAGAAGAAGAACAAGAAGAAGAAGATTGTTTCAAATACAGAGTTAAAAGATGAGGAAAAGGCAACGCATAGCGGGCTAGACTTACATCCAGAGCAACAAGAAAGAGAAGTACAAGAACTCCTGATAGATAGTTTCGGTAGAATTGCAAAAAAGTTGAGAATTTCGGTAACAGATAGGTGCAATATGCAATGCATGTATTGCATGCCACAAGGTAAAGTTCAATGGTTCAGAGAAGAAGATGTTTTGAACTATGATGAAATTACTAGATTTGTTTCCATTATGGCAGATCTTGGTATAGAGAAAATACGATTAACAGGTGGTGAACCGCTTCTGAGACCAAAGTTGGAAAATCTGATATCTTCACTGAATATGATAAGAGGAGTAAAATCTATCAGCATGACAACTAATGGTCTGTTGCTTGCAGATAAGGTCAAACAACTAAAGGATGCAGGACTTGAAAGTGTAAATATTAGCCTCGACTCCTTTAGAGCTGACAGATTTAGGACAATAACCGGTACAGATAATTTTAAGAAAGTTATTGGTGCCGTTGAAGCGGCAGATAATGCGGGATTGAGAGTAAAAATAAACACAGTTATAATAAGGGGTTGGAACGACGATGAAATAGTAGATTTTGCCACCTTTGCTCGCAATACGGGGCATGTTGTGCGATTTATAGAATTTATGCCATTGGATGGAAGTGGCATTTGGCAACCTGATTTGGTTTATAGTAAGAAGGAGATGATCGAACTATTAGTTAGAAGTATAGAAAGAATCACTCCTCTTACTGATGGCGACGGCAGTAGCAATCATGAAAACGGTAGCAATGGAATCTATAATAGAGATCCTGCAGTGCTATATTCGTTTACTGATGGTAAAGGAATAATAGGATTTATACCATCCATTACTGAACCCTTTTGTGGTAACTGCGACAGAATTAGGATAACTTCAGATGGTAGGCTATTAACTTGTCTTTTCGAAAAGCCAGGATATGATATTAGAGCTATGATTCGAGGCGGAAAGTCTGATCAATATATTAAAAGGCAACTATTAGAAGATATAAGGAGAAAACCTGAAGGGATTATCAAGCTCATAAAAACCAGAACACTCAGGCCATCATTAAATTTGATGCATACAATAGGAGGTTAGTTATTGCAGACAGGCTCTAGATGTATGAGGTACTGCTTTAAAATGATACTTTGTTTCTACTTATTATGATTCATATTAAATGAATGACATATTAAATTCGTAGGAATATTTTCCAGGTAAATATCGTTTGGATTCATACCATGTTGCTGGATAGCATGGTTTGCACCATTTTTTAAGAATTCCTCCTCTGTTTTACCTTTTATAATAAAATCACAGTCAAGACCAGTTTCACGACATACTAGTGTATACATATGAATTTTAATGTCTGAATAGTTCTTAAACCTTCCTTTTGATCACACGATATTATTACTCGATCATTAAATAGACTATTTTCAGTTCATAGGAGCTCAATCTAGCTTGGATTAATTAAAGATTTGAAACTACCGTCATCGTCCGTTTAAGACTGGATCCATTATTTCCCTAGCATATATCTTATTAAAGTGAAAAGGTCAAAAGACATCGATCTTAGACATAGATTCTATTTGATTGAAACTAGTCAAATTCAAGTTCCTCCTCCTCCTTCTCCTCCTCCTCCTCTAATCCATTAATGTTGTTGTCTCTGCTGTCAAAACCAATCCCACCTATTTCGTCAGGTTGCTCTGGAGGTAGGGTCGAGGGTGGAGGTGGAGGTGGAGGTGTGGGTGGAGGTGGGGGTGCTTCGACTTCAACCTCCATACTATCCGTATCCTGAGCATTCTCATTGTCAGTTACAGTGAGCGTAAATTCAAAAGTAGAATCTTCTTCTATAGATGGGACAGAGAATGATGCCATTGGTTGATTGGAGCTCTGCAAATTCACAGGAGGACCGCCTGATTGCTCCCAGATATAGGAGATAATTTGTCCAGTTGGATCTGGATCATGACTATCTGTTCCATCCAATGTGACTTGTTCGCCTACTGCAGCTTCTTTGTTATTACCACCAGCATCGGCTACAGGTTCTGAATTAGCTATTGCCTCTATACTTATGGTATCTGTATCTATTTCCCCATATTTATCTAGCACAGTCAGCAAAAACTCTAGGGTTGTATCTTCTATAAGACTGTCAGGCACCCTGAAATTCACTAATGCTTTGTCAGTATCTAAGATAGTGACCCTTTCGCCACCTGTTTGCTTCCATAAAAAGGTCAGTGGATCTCCATTGGGATCGGTACTCTCTTCACCATCTAAAGTGACTTCCTCACCCTCCCTTGTCTCTTCCTTATCTGCATTAGCTTCGGCTGTGGGGGGCTCATTAATACCTACCACATTGACAGTTGCATATACAGCATTGTCGTGGGTGTTTTGAAAACCACTATTAAGAGAAGCAACTGCAGTCTCATCAACTTGATTGATTCTATCATTACATGATAACTTTGCTGTTATGGTATTTGTATTTCCTGGAGTAATTATGCTAGAATTATCACCAGAAGAGAATTTCCAATAAGAATAATCTCTGACTCCTGTTAATCCCGCTGCACTTGCCTTTTCAAAGGGCCCATTATTTTTTCTGACATATACTTCACAATCTTTATAGAAATCATCTATAGATGTTCCATGAACTGTCATTTTGCCGGCTAATATCTGTTCAAATGACGAAGGAGATGTAATATTTAGAACAGTAGTATTGGAGAGAATTCCAGTCACATTTACACTGTACCATTTCGTTAAATTAGGAGGACATACTATTTTGGAAGTTATTTTGTTGTTTGGACCTTCATCTATAGAAGCATAGCTAGAATTTAGTAAAAAATTCCATGAAGAAAAATCATCTATTCCCCCGCTACCATTTGCACTAACTAGCTGATATGGCTTTATACCATTTACAATTACGGAAACCTGGCAATCAGTATTGGAATTATCTGTAGATGTGCCTGAGACTTTAAGCTGCGGACCCTGTTTTGTACCAATAGTCACACTACTACCGGTGGAAGGTGAGGTAATTTTAACCCCAATATCTTGAGTAAGTGGAGGCTGAGGTGATGCAATTTCTCCTCGTTGTCCATAGATAGAGGGAATATGAAAGGTATTCTTATCATCAATATAGTGCAAAGATAAAAGCGTAAGAATTACTAACAATACGATTCCAAGACATATGAATGATGGCACATACAAATATTATTTCATTTAACAAAAATATTTTTATCATAAATTTAGCATAAAAATATCTTATTATATCAATTCAGAAAAAAAGACTAGACAAGATTTAGATTAAACACTTAGAAACCAAATTCTGATATAATAAACTAGAATCTCCAAAAACCAAAGGGGTTGTCATTATAGGTGGATCATAATAGTTATAAGGATCAGAGAGTAGACATCGCTCATAATATTTCAACTGATATTGTCTTTATATAATACACTGCTAATAGGATTGATTGTTACAATCTTCTTTCTTTCTCCCCATATTTCATATAGCTACCATGGACAAGAGATTTCTATATTGTTAGACTCTGCAGAGTTTATCCCTCTAGATGTGCAAGAAGACCAAGTTAACATGTTTGCAAATTATACGCTAAACGATCCCTCTTTTATCAACCAGAATATCAATTCAGTAATGAAAGTATACCTACCAAACGGAACATTAATTAAAACGTCCTCCTCTGCAGACGGTTTTATTGTAAATCAAACTGGTGTACAGCGTCATGCAACATCAATAGTCAATAATACGTCACAAAATGTAATAGCTGTTGTTCAATTTACTAACTTAGAGAAGTCCCTGCCTGTATCAAATCCCTTACAGGTCAATTTAACTCTAGCCCCATCGACAGGGACAGAAAATGAGATTGCCGCATTACAATAAGAGTTAACGGAAAAATTGGACCGGTCTGCACCATATCCTTAATCCTTTGTATATAACCTCCTATCTAATTAACAGTACCAGTGAAAGCAGAATCTTATAGATTTCTTTTCTCCATAAATATAAGTAGCAGTGCTTTGGTAATCTCAAAACAGGATGGATCTTTTACAACAAATTTTGCCATGTAATAGATTAGTGATTGTTTTAATTTTGATGATGGTGGCGCCTCTAACTACATCGTTTCTTCCTCTATATTCGTCTGTTGAAGCACAATCAGTAAACAGTGGTACTACTAACGTTAATAGGCTTGTGGAAGTATTCCAACCAGATTCTCAACCATTTGGTCTATCATACGCGGATTGGACAGCTAAATGGTGGCAATGGGCTTATTCTATACCAAAAGATGTTAATCCTTCATATGATGACACAGGCAGGTATTGTGCTGAAGGTCAAAGTGGCCCTGTATGGTTTTTGACAGGAACATACAGCCATCCTGTAGATAGATATTGTACTATTCCTGCCGGAAAGGCCATTCTTTTTACTATCTTAAACTCTAAATGTTCTTTTGCTGAATTTCCTGACCTTCGAACTGAAAGAGAATTACGTCAATGTGCTAAGCAAATGCAAGATTCCGTAGTCCATTTGGAAGCTAGCATAGATGGTATACCTCTTACTGGACTAGAAAAATATCGTATTCAATCTCCATTATTCAATTTCACAATATCAGAAAACAATATTCTAGGATTACCTCCCCAAACTACTGGCGCAGTATCTGACGGCAATTGGGTCTTCTTAAAACCCCTTCCTGTTGGTAACCATACAATTTACTTTAAAGGTGGATTGAGAAATATTACTGATGGTAGTAATAATCATGCATTTGCAGGGCCCTATGGATGGGATTATCCAAATACATATCATATCACAGTTGTTGATAATGGTGCCTCTGCACAATCTATTTCGGGGGGATTGTCTCCAAGCTCCGTTAACGAAAATACTACAATTGGCGTAAGAACAGGAAATATAACTAATATGACATCAGGAGGATTATCGGCTGCTTCTGTAGGAAATGAGACTGTAATAAGTGATAGAATAGGCAATACAAGTGGTTCTACATTTGGTGGACTATCTTCTGAATCAGTAAGAGAATAAAGTATAACATCTAGTATCTCTGGCTATACATCATTTATAGGTGCTTTCAATATTGGACATCTAAATTCTCATTTACTATTATTCAGAGGTACAAGATGCCCATCTTCGTTCTATTACGATTATTTATTTCTCTAAGACAATAATAGCAGTAGCAAGATCCGGTTATCAATTTAACTTATACTCCTATACAAAGCGATCATAATTCCTTGACTAGAATATATTTTACAAAGGCACCATATCTAAGGAAATAGAAGGAATAACAAGAGAAATAGCAGTTTTGATTGAATATTTGCTAAAACGCTTGTTTGTATCTCTAGGTAGAAAGTAATTGCGCCGAGGGTCTGCCTGCCTGTAGGCAGGCAGGTATCACCAACACGATAGGACTGTTATTATCGTAGTAGAAAGCAGATTGCTTAGTATTGAGCTGCATGGAAGCATTTACTTGTAATCTTCTTTTGTATCTATTCACCTGTATCAGACATATGATTGGAGCTACTCCAATCGTTACAGTGGATGTCAGGCGTGCATTATGAAATCATACACTTTCATCAGGAGATAAAATGACAAAGACATTTGTAAAGACAACCGATATAATCGGTGCTGCCACGACTAACTCATTTTTTGTTTTGGTCTCATAGGAAGGGAGTTTGCCATTGGTTAGGCGCCACTGTTTTGTCTTTTCATATACATAATATGTATCAGGATAGTCTTAATATTTCCTAGCCGAAGAAAGCTATGGAATAGGTTTTTCATGTAATGGATATCATGCCACTAAAAAAAGGAAGGTTGCAGAGCGAATGGATAGGCAAAATTTGATTATCTTGGTTTAGTTAGTATACAATTCAAATATATAGTATAGTAACCTTATGGTTTCAGATCATAGATTTGATTAAGGCAGGCTCTTCTGCAAAGAAAAGGATCATGCTTGTAGATGATGACAGAGATACCTGTTTGACCTTCAAAAGAATGCTAGAAGAACAGGATTTTGATGTTCATGCGTTTGAAAGATCTCAGGATGTATTGAAGAGCTTCAGACCAGATATCTATGACTTGATAGTTTTAGATATCAAAATGCCCAAAATCGATGGAATTGAACTATATCAAGAAATACGAAGACTAGACAAAAATGTCAAAGTATGTTTTATAACTGCATCAGAAGACTACTACATAGGTATTTATCCACAACTGGAAAAGGAAAAATGTTTTATGCAAAAACCTATTTCTGTCGGTGATTTTGTAAATTGTGTAAAACTTGCTTTGGCTGAATCAATAGCATGATATCTTTTGAACTACAAGGCTTCAAATCTCATTGGCCTCACTGAGATCTATTTGAGTCTGAGATAAATTGACCACTGCATAGAAAAAAGAAGAAAAAGGAGGGAAAGTTCCGGGAACCACCTTTCTACGTTACTTCTACACTTCCAGTCATCCAGGGATGTACCGTACATACGTAATCGTATATTCCTGGTTTATTGAAAGTTATAGTAAATGTGGTAAGAGGTGGAGCTCCTGGGGGTACTTGTCCTTGAGGCCATAACCATCCTGAATTAATATAACTTTCGGTACCATCCATAGTATAGTTTGCATTGGGAGGAAGATATGTCACATTTTTACCTGTGGAATCTATTACTGTTGGATTGTATGTTCTTGCATTATCTATTATTACAGTTTTAGTTGTTGTTGTTGATTCTGTTCCAGGAGGATTAGGTACTATCAGTGGTTCTAAGTTTGGACTAGGCATCAGTGCTTTAAATGTAGTAGAATTTGGAACAGCAAACGGGGCCGCAAATGGGGGAAAAAGGCTATTATTTTTCAAAAAAGTTACAGAATGAGGTTCGCCTACAGGTGTTGGATTGTACCAATTTACAGTTTGTCCTGCTTTGATATTGATGCTTTGTGGTACATAAACAGTTAATGGAGCAGTTGAGTTTCCTCCTCCTGCTTCTACTCTTATTGTATTATTGCTATTGTTACTGTTAGTTTGCATCTCCTGGCCTTGCACTTGAACTGGATTGCTGCTGCCGATATTATTATTCAAACCAGCAGTGAGCAGTATTGCTGTAGCCATGATTGCTAGTAAACCTACCAGTATCGATCTCTCTGAGATATTTTTGTCTGTAATCATTGGAATTCGCCTTGAAATAATATAAAGAATAAATAAATAGATTTCTACTGCTTCCAGGTTATTATAATATTCAAATTATTGATTATCCTTTCATTGGCTTGCTCATCTATGCTCAAGTGAACTAGATAATAAAATATCTATGCCAAACAAGACTGGTATCTTACATTATCTGGGTCATTGATTATTTTATATCCACACCTAAGGGAGAAAGAGCTGGAAGAGGAAAGCAAAGTAAATATAGCAGGCCCAAAGGACAGAGAAAAAGAAAGGATAAGAGATAAGGCATCGCAAATAAGTGGTTGATTAGCTTGAACTCACACCCAGTCTTTCTATCCTTTAACCCTAGAACCTATATTTTACCTTATTAGATTTTTCCGATAGTTTTACTTTTCTACTGTTAACAGTTTTTCTATTGTACCAAATATTGGTGTATTTCCTAAGTGATTATTGATCATAGCTGGGTCAGCCCATATACTTATGACATTGCTCTCCATTGACTTTATACTTACAGGAACATTGGTTACAGGCCCTTGTCTCATAGTTATAGTTGCAGTTCCATTATATACTGTCGTAGAGTTATTCGGCATAGTCATATCTGTGAGTCTAAAGTCATAGATCTCATGATCATGCAAAGCCGAACCATTTGTCATCACCATATTGAGTTTGGAATTAAACGTTGCATTTGGAAGACCTACTGTTGTGGATGTTGCATTTGCAGCAGAGGTGGTATTGGTTTGATTGCCCTCCATACCTGAAAGACTACCCTTCCAAATACCCGATATTATCCATGTGGGATTACCATTTTCATCGTTTTGTAGACTTGCAATGGTTCCAAATGCATACAATCCTGGCTGCAGCATCATCTTGTTATGATGAGAATATCCTTGATTTTGCTGTGGATATGCAATGGCATTATTTTGCAGTATTCCTGACATTAATATCGCTGCAAACACAACTACTGATACTGTGAATATCTTTGATTTTATCATTGCAGCATTGTTACCGGCTGACCATCATTATTAAGCTTCCATTTCCCCAAATTAGTTTATGAAAAAAGGCCCCTTATATGACAAGTGTCACATTTGATTAGGTTTAGTCTTCAATTAAAAACCTAATTAGAATGCATAAAACCATTCGTATATCATAGGTAGTGTGAGAGCAATCAAGCTAGTTCTAAACTGAGTGGAGGGAGGAGGTTGACAGTCTTAGGAGAGAATGAATATCTAACCCTTGGTGTTGTGAGTCTTTATCATAATCTGATTATATCCCGAGGTTTTAGTCCCGGAGTGTCTTGGGTATCTGCTATTTAACCAAATATGGTGTTGTTGTCATTATTCCCCTCTAATTCTGTGGTAAATTCATCCTGCTGATTGATTTCTGTATCATTGTCTTCTACATTTTCTTGAAGTTGTGTGTTTTCATTGTTATCTTCGAAGAGATCAGATGAAGACGAAGATAAAGTCTGGTTTGTATCTAAAGCATCTCCTTGCTGAAAACCATTAACTTCCGTATTGCTCTCATCATTATCTTGACTTTCAATATTATCCTCATCCTGGGTACCTGTACTATTGTTATCTTCGAAGAGATCAGATGAAGACGTCGTCATATTCCTGCTCAGGTCGCTGAATAGGGAAGCATAATGAAAGTATGATTTGCAATTCATCATTTCCGACATTAATCTATTACTGGAATTGTCAAAGCATGTGGAGCCTCCATAGACATCCTGCTCATCAATGGCCTGTATGATAAACAGACCAAGTACAAGAATGAGAAGTATAATAATAGATATCAATATCAATAACCCATGATAATTCTACTACTAGGAAACATAAATGTGTGTCTGTGTGTCTATTTGTCCAGTGGTAATTGATACAATATAATGATAATTTTGATTCTAGTAAAACAAAAAAATGACCCTACTCATATTGTGAATTAGTTACATTGATGGTTACAACTGCGGCACCGGTATTTGTAGTGTTATTGCTTCTGACATCGTCACTATTATTGTATAATTATTCATCTCAGTTACATAATAATGCTGTCAGTGCTCAAACCAATACATTAGCATCAAATAACACCAATAATAATGACGGCAGCGATAGAGATTCCGGCATAGATGTAAATACTTTCCCTGTTGGAATAGCTGTAAATCCTAGTACGAATAAAGTATATGTGGTAAACGAATATTCGAATACGGTTTCTGTGATGGATACTAATACAGATACAGTTAAATCTACAATCAGTCTTGGGAACTTTCCTTATGGCATCGACATAAATCCTCTCAACAATCGAATCTATATAACAAACAGGGGATCAAATACAGTTTCTGTTCTAGATGGTTCAGTTGATACTAAACTGCATGATATAGCTGTAGGTAAATCTCCTGTTGGAATAGCAGTTAACCCATCTGCTAATTGGATATATGTAACAAACTTAGATGATGGTACCATGTCTGTTATAGACGGTATAACTAATGAAGTGGTTGATACATTGTCAGTAGGGAAAACACCATACGGCATAGCTGTGAATCCATTAACTAACAAAATATATGTAACAGATATAATTACTAATATGGTAACAGTTATAGACGGAGAAACAAATGAGATCAGTGCTAAAATACCAGTGGGAGAAAGACCCACAGGCCTGGCAATTGATATTCCTGACAACAAAGGAGAGGATAACAAACTATATGTTGCAAATTATGATTCTGATAGTGTTTCTGTTATAGATACTATCACTAATGAAGTCATCAATAATATAACTTCTGTCGGTGATTCTCCTGTTGGCATAGCAATTAACTCCATAAGCAATAAGTTTTACGTAAGCAATATAGCATCAAATACGGTTGCAGTCATAGATACAACTAACATAAATTCAGATGATATAAATAACAAGACCGGGGTGAAGAAAAATACAGCATTACTCAAAGAAATAGAGGTAAACCCTACTTTGAAAACATCATACAGTGGAGAGGATTCGTTTATAAATATACCTGCTGATGTCGGCTTTCCACTTCTTGCAAGTCAGGTAACAATTGATTCTTTTGAAAATAGAATATACGTGACAAATACTGGCTCCAATACTATTACTATTATAAATGGTAAAAGTGATGAAGTAGCCGTAAGACTAACATTTAATATCAATCCACCAAACACAGGAGAAATACGTTGTAATAACCTGAGGGTTATATCTGGAAATTCCACATCATATAACATAGGTCAAGATCTCCAATGTATTGCTACACCTGAACGTGGATATGCCTTTGCATCTTGGTCGGATCTTGTTGCTGATATTAGTAACAATCCGTTAACAATTAAAGTTTCAAAGTTTGGCACACTAACAGCCAACTTCAGACCGACAATAACCCCGGAAACATATGTTTTTGCAATTGGCGGTATTGTTGGTGCTACATCAGTATTTCTAGGATGGTATTACAAATATGGTCAAAGACGTTACGTTAATAGATATTTAACAAGAATTCAATCAACTTATGATACCTTACATGAAAAAGATAAGCAGCAATGTATTTTGCAGTTACAAAGTATAAGAAGGGAATTGATATATCTGTATAAGAAGGGATCTCTTTCTGACTCTCATTACAATATTCTGGATAAGAAGACGTCAGATTATATTGAGAATGTCAGAGATGAAGGAGAAAGACAGGGTTAGTTCTTTCTTTCTTTCTTTCTTTACTTCCTCAATTACACTCCTTTTGCAGTGGAGGTAGTTCAAGAACTTTTAAAAAAGCGGGCCTATCTTTTAATAGAAGCAACATAATTTTGAAATTACCTTGAAAGTGGGTCTAGTTTACCACAGGCTTGTCAGAGACAACAGGAGGAAATGTAGTATAAATGACAAAGAACGTTGATTGCGAAAGCTTTGATTCTTTATGTAGCAACTTTGATGACAAGCGATATTTCTATAATAACTATATAATAATAGG
>JALZGI010000261.1 GCA_030861105.1 Thermoproteota archaeon | reverse complement strand
ACGATGGCAAATGTGAGCGTGAGCAATAGAATTGGAGAGAACCAAGAAGAAAAAGATTCATCCGGTAGCTCCACAGGAAACAGGTATTCAGAAAGCTACTGGGCAGAAGTAATTTAGTAAGTGCATATTACTAAAAAAACGAGAGTTTCTCTGGTCAATGAGAGAGGTATTACTTATTCGATAGGTAAGACCGGAGCCCCAGGTTTAGCTGGCTTCATCACGAGAGTTGTTTGTTTTGGGTTAGCCAATCTGATTTGTTTTAGCCATATTATACTATGGAAAGATATCAAAAATGAATGATAGCTTAATTTCGAGAACATGTGGCTGACATAGTCAAATGTAACTAGGCTAGCAAATAAACACCATTTACTGTAGATATTCAAATATCAGCATAAGCCAAAAAATCAAAGATCTTCATATTTCTTTTCTTTCACATTCATTATGAAAATATATATAACAAAAATGTAATTTTTTGCATTTGTGTATCATAACAACAGAGTTCTTATTTGTGACTCTATAGATAATTCAGGTATTGTAAGTTTGCAAAACTCAGGTATGATAGTAGATTATGAGCCTGACATTAACGCGAACAAGTTAGGATCTGTAGCCAAATACTACTCCGTACTAGTGGTTAGAAGTAGAACAAAGATTACAAAAGAGATAATCCAGGCTTCTGCCCAAAATGTAAAGGTTATCGCCAGAGTGGGAGTAGGGCTTGATAATATAGATGTTGATGAGGCCCAAGCAAATGGAATACGCGTAATAAACTCACCTGAGGCAGCTGCCAATGCCGTTTCTGAACTTGTAATAGGCCTAATGCTTTCTCTCGCCAGAAGTATACCTTTTGCCGACGTTGAAACAAAGAAGGGAAACTGGATAAAAAAAGATCTAACAGGAGTAGAGCTCCGGGGGAAATACCTAGGAATTATTGGAGTAGGAAATATCGGCAGAAATGTAGGAAGAATCGGAAGAGCTCTACGAATGAATCTCATTGGGTATGACATAGTTCCCATCAACAGAGATTTCATAAGAGAAGTGGGAATGATAACTACGGATCTCAATACCCTATTAGAAAGTTCTGACTTCGTAACCTGTCATATCCCGCTTTCTTTAGAAACAAAGAAAATGTTTAGCTCAGACAAATTTTCAAAAATGAAACCGACTGCGTATCTTATCAACACCTCTCGGGGTGAAGTTGTCGACGAAAACGCACTATACAGTGCACTTAAGAACGGAAGGATAGCAGGAGCAGCTTTAGATGTATTCGAGGTAGAACCGCCAGTCAATAAGATGCTTTTGCAATTGCCTAACATGATTTGTACCCCTCATATTGGCGCCCAAACCAAGGAGGCCCAACAATTGGCTGCCACGGTGATAGCTGAAAAAATCATTCAAACCTTGAGGGAAATCTAATGTATTGATAACTCATTGAGAACAGCTTGGACCACATGATACTTCTATCTGATAAAAATCAAACCTTTGTAAAAACAATACAAAACAAAACAAGCACATGCTAGGTATTTTTTAAAGGTCTATATATTGCAATGAAATAAGTCAAATTTATTATGCGTAGTTATAATTCTGCAACATGGAGTGCATTATGGAAATCCAACAATGACCAACTCAAATCTAAATCTATCCTTTGGAGAAAAGAGCCAGTGCTCCACAAGATTCCAAGGCCAAGCAGGCTCGATCGCGCAAGGAATCTGGGATACAAGGCCAAGCAGGGAGTCATCGTCGTGCGAGCTAGAGTAGGAAGAGGTGGTATGAGAAGAACGAGACCTGTGTCTGGTAGAAGGCCAAAACATATCGGCGCAGTCCATATCAAACAAGGAATAAGCATGAGAAAAGTTGCAGAACGAAGAGTGAACGAGAAATTCCCTAATATGGAGGTCTTAGGATCCTATTACCTGCATAAAGACGGAAGATACCAATGGTATGAAGTCATCCTGTCAGACCCAGCCCATCCACGTATTTATAAAGATAAAGAGATGCGGGCCAGAATGAAGGCCTTTGCAAAGTCTTAGTGATCTCACTAAACCAGTCCTCTCGTATACATATATATATTCACTAAGCTTGTGGCTAATTTACTCCAGATTATCATGTTTTTGAGTAATTACTGAATTTCTCGCTGTTTCTTTTACATGAATAATTTCTTCAACACAGGTATTCCTATCAAACGTAAAATAGTATAAATACCCAGCAGTATCGTCTGGTATTACTAGTATTATTACTTTTCCATTGATAGTAATGCTAAACTCCGTTTTACCGATCGAGTATTCAAAGTCTCTTCTCATTCGATTTCTAGTCGCTTCGATAAAAAATTCATTTCTAGCCTCCGCCACTTTGAATAATGGCGCTGTGCCCTTACGTAACTGTCCAGCTATAGTTCTGCCAAAATTGTTTATTATCCCAACATAACGGATTTTCGAAGACAGATTGAGAAGAGCTTGGCATTTCTCTTTACTCTTCTGAGTCTCTATATCCGAGGATGTTTCACTAACCATAATGATTAAACTCTATAGAAGCAGAAATATAATCCATGATTCAAAAGAGAACCATCACCATATAGAATATCCCCAGAGAATAATAAGGATGCCTCAGATAGGCAAATATCTACAATCCTCATTATTGTCTTTCTTGCTACAGAAAGATATCAGACGGCTCTTCCTAACACCTCATTAGCATCCTTTTACAAGATAACCATTACTCTAATAATAACATAATATTACTACCTAGGAACTACATTCTGCTCTTCGCAAAGTCCCTGGGCCCCGATCTAATGCAAAGAAAAAATGAAAAGTATAATAACAATTGCACTAGATTCAAATTGCGCCGGTATTCCAATGAATTATTATAGCCCGGTGGCTTTAATCTCCTGCTAACAATGAAGAGTGCGCGAATCATAAGGACAAACGAGCCCCTCCTTGTGGAGGACGTTGCGATTCCAAGATCCAAATATGACCAAGTGCTTATTAGCGTGCAGTATGCAGGAGTTTGCCATAGCGATCTTCATTTATGGGAAGGAGGTTATGCGGGTCCCGAAGGATCTTTTATGAAGGTAGAAGACCGTGGTGTGAAATTTCTGTTAGCTGCCGGGCACAAAGTTGCTGGAGCAATGGAGGATGTCGGAGAATCGGTCAAAGGATTTCAGAACGGTGACAAAGTAATTGTTTATCCTTGGATTGGGGAAGGCCCATGCCCTGCCTGTAAGGCGGGCGAAGAACCCTTTGCGAATCGCCTCTTACGCTTGGCATCTACCAAGATGGGAGAAATCATTCGAAGGGCTGTCCTAAATCCCAAGCATGGATAGTCAATGACGACGAAGCAAAGCATTTTTTTAGAATACTCTTTTTAGGTAGTATTAGTTTGAAATAGGGGACAACATCGGACTTGGTTTACATTAAGAAAGTAGAAATCTATGGTTTTAAATCATTTGGGTTTAAGAATGCAGTTTTAAACCTCGAGAGAGGTCTCATCGCTATTACAGGTCCCAATGGGTCAGGAAAAAGCAACATACTTGATGCAATAATGTTTGCAATTGGCGAAAACAGTCCGAAGTCCTTACGAGTAGATAAGTTTCAGTCATTGTTCCATGATAGTCAGAACAGTTCTAATAGAGTTATTCGTGTTAGTCTGACATTCGATAATCAGGACAGAGGCATCCCTATTGACAAGGATTCTATAGTATTAACAAGGGAGATAGAAGGACAGACTGGTGAAAGTCAATACTTTCTCAACGGTAAGAAAGTGGCCAAGAATATCATTACTGAACTACTAGAAATTGTAGTTGCTACCCCGAATAAGCTAAACATCGTTCAGCAAGGGATGATAACCCGCATCTCTGAGTTGAATTCTGAAGAGAGAAGAAAAATTATAGAAGACATAATCGGACTGTCATATTTTGATGAGAAGAAAACTGAAGCACTGAAGCAGTTGGATGCCTCGGACAGGAGACTTGAAGTTGCACTAGCCAGGATTGGGGAAATTAGGAAACGGATAGACGAGTTAGAAGTAGAACGAAACGAGCAACTAAGATTCTCACAAGTTGAGCAAGAGATCAAAAGGTTTAATGCCGCTAAACTTTCCGACTACATCACAAAAACAAGAATTAGTCTTCGAAACCAACAGGAACTTTTGCAGTCCAAGATAGGGGATTCCACGTCGCTTTCAAACGAAATTAATCAACTGCATTCTGAGATCGAAAGGCTTGAAGCAGATAAAATGAAATTTTTGCAGGAAGTAGACGTATCAAACAAGGCAAAGTCTCAAATTAGCAATAGGATTTCACAGATAATATACGACTATGAAAGAAAGAAGGCAATTGCTAAAGAATCAGAACAGCGCTGTATGCAGATAAAAGAAAAAATCCTGCCCTCATTGGATATAGAAATAGATACTATTTCCACAAAATTGTCGGACCTTAAGGAAGACTTAGACAAGAAGCAAAATCCCATTCTTGAGTTAACAGGGAAACAATCTTCGTTGAAACGTGAATTAGACATTACCAATAGTGAGATTGATGCCTTGGGGAAATATAGCATGCAAGTGTCCAAAGCTATAACAAAGCTTGAACAGCGGCATAAACAGTTAGAGAAAATCAAAAATGGTATTCATGTCATAGCCATAGGGTTAGAAGAAAAAATTAAGTCCCAATCTCAGCAAGCCATCAACAATGACAACAGAATCTTAACCATGAACAGTGAATTTATTGAGAGCAGAAATAATCTTTCAACCATCAACCTTGTACTGGGGAGTAAAAATAGAGAGTTAGAAATCAGTAAAATGTTAATTATACACCTTGAGTCAAAGAAAAATAAAGTCAGTAGTGAGATCAAGGATGTAGAACTGCTTCTTAGGAGAGCCGGTGGTTTAATTGCAGAATATGATTCCCAAGCATCAATTGCAAAAAGTGTGATGAATGAGGATCTTGCCATAGCCGAGATGACAAAGCTTGAGCAAGGTCCTGCAATCAGAGGTTTAGTATGGGACCTAGTCTCGTGGGAAGAGAGGTACGAGAAATCTGTTATGGCTGCAGGAGCTGACTTGATGAAAGCATTTGTGGTGGATGACGTAGGATGCATGCTTTCAGTTTTGGAATATGCAAAGAGCAGAAGGTTGCCCAGACTCAAAATTATATCTCTTGATCTCCTTAAACAACCCCAGAAAACGAGCAAATCCCATATTTCAGGTGTCGATGAAAATGATACGAATATAATAGGTACTCTTGATAAATTTGTCTATTCTGAATTCGCCAAATTACCTACTTTTCTCTTCGGTCAAACATACCTAGTAAAAACTGCACGTTCAGCATATCTCATGGCAAAGCAGGGATATCGTGCAGTATCAGTTGACGGAGAATTGTTTGAACCCCTAGGATCACTAGTCTCAGCAGACTTCGGCTCCAAGATTGCATACTTTGGTGAAGCCATCTCACTGGTGGACTCTGTGGAGGCTTTGAGAAATTCCATTCAATCGTTAAATCGATTGATAGAAGACAAGAAGCCTATTCTTAGAAATGTTTCTCTATGTTCCACAGCATCTGAACGACACAAGACAAGATTAGAGGCGGAGATCATCAAATTAGATGCTCAAAAATCCGTTATCTTAGATAACCTCAATTCACAAGAGTCAAATTTACAGAAACTAATGGCCGAAAATGTCGCGATAAAGTCTGCAATTAATTCCATGAACCAGGAATTGAAAACCACTCATAGACGACTTTCCATCCTCTCTTGTATACTAAATGACATTACAGGAAAACTAAGTAGTTTGAATAATGAATCCACGGGAAAGAAACTAGCCCAGGCTAATTGGACAAGAAACACACTTCTAAGATCCATGGATGACACCGAATATCAACTGCGTGAGCACAAGGAGAGTTTGAGGTCAATAGAAAACGAGATCGAAATATCTGTTAACAGGATTAGAACCTTGAAAAGAGAAAAAGATGAGGATTTGGAACTTGAACTGGAAGAGAAAAATAAACAGGTGCTTGACCTTCACAGAGAGCTTGCATCACTAGAGGACGAGTTAAAAGGATTAAGGGATCAAGAACAGCAGATAATTGATTCTTCGGGTGCATCTTTCACGGTTTTACAAGAATATGAAAAAAATATAAGGACATTGACGGATAACGAAAGAAAGACAACCAGAGAATACCATAACCTAGAGAAGGACATAGCAGTACTAAAAAAAGATATAGCTGACCTTGGGTCCAAAGAACTTGAACTGACCAGTAGTCTTAGTCAAGTTGGCTACGACTATAAGGAAGAGAGTTCTCTCGAGGGAGTTGACGTGGAAGAAAATATCCAACAGTTAACAAGAGAGTATGAGACTCTCAGGCCTAGAATTAATTTGCGTGCTCACGACAGCTATATTCAAGTCATCGAGGGCTATAGGGGAATGTCGAGTCGAAAGAACCAGTTAGAGGAAGAACGGAACTCAATAGTACTTTTCGTCGAAGAAATAGACAAAGAAAAGAAAAATGTCTTCATGGAGGCATTTAAGAAAGTTGACACCAACCTTCGAAAGACTTTTTCGGAAGTATCCGGTGACGGAGGACATGCATGGCTTGAGATAGAAAATCTTGAAGACATATTCTCAAATGGCATAATGCTAATGGTACAATTTCCTGGAAAGCCTGCTCGAGAATCAACCATTTTATCAGGTGGCGAAAAAACTATGGCTGGGACTGTATTTTTATTGGCATTACAGTCTCTTAAGCCGTCTCCCTTTTATCTATTAGATGAAGTCGACGCACATCTGGACTCGCAGAACACAGATAGGTTATCCAGGGTGTTATTGTCACGATCGTTAGAAAGCAACCAGATAATTATGGTTACGCTTAAAGATTCAACAGTATCTAAGGCTGGCTTGGTCTACGGAGTGTACCCGCGTGAGGGAGTATCACAGATTGTCAAATATAAACAAAATATTCAGCGGGCAATAGCTGAGATTCACAATTCGCTATAGTTAATTCTCCTCTCGTGTTGATCTTGACTTCGCTGATAGGAGGAAGAATACATAAGACAGGACACCCTATGAAATTCTTCTGGCTCGAAAGATCCTGGATCCTCGCGGCAAATATCAATAGAATATGGACATCTAAAATATAATTTACAGCCTGTCTCTGCCACTGTCTTGCCTTGTTTTAACGACTTGAATTTATGCTTACGTCGATCTTCAGGAGCGGGCTGCGGAATCGCATCTATGAGCGCTTGAGTGTAAGGATGGAGAGGTCTGGTCAGGACTTTATCAATTTGACCTATTTCGACAAATTTGCCAGCATACATTATGGCTATAGTATCACCTATGTATCTAGATGTAGAAAGGTCGTGTGTAATGTATACACAGGAAATTTGAAACCGATCTTTTAATGACTTTATTACTTGCAGAATCTCTGCTCGAACGGAGACATCAAGCATAGACACAGGTTCATCCGCAATTATTAATGAAGGCTTGAGCACGAGAGCCCTCGCCAGTGCCACTCTCTGACGTTGACCTCCTGACAACATATGAGGAAACTGATTAGCAATAGAATCCGCTGGATACAAACGTACATCTTCCAAAGATCTAATCACCTTTTCTATACGTGCAGACTTAGAGCTTAGGTGTCTTTCATGGATATTGAGGGGTTCCATCACAATATCCATTACTCTCATGCGGGGATTAAGTGAAGAATAAGGATCTTGTTGAACAATCTGCACACTTTCACGTAACTTTTTCATTGTTTTCTTATCGTTTTTTTTAGTGATATCTTCACCATTAAGAATGATAAAGCCTGCGTCAGGCTGTATTGCTTTAAGAATAATGCTTGCGAGAGTGCTTTTTCCTGAACCGGATTCTCCTGCAAGAACAAATACATCGCCTCGTTTCAATTGAAAACTAACATCGTCAACTGCTTTTATATATGCAGGAGGATCCAAGCGCAAAATTTGCTTAAAACCTCTTCTTAATGGGAAATACTTCTTAATATTAACCAGTTCGAGTATCATATCTCTCTTGTTTTTATCCAAACGTTATAACTAAGATATCCAACGAAGCAATATAATCCTTGTATGGACTCTTACTCGAAGTAGATTAATAGACACATCTATCATTATGTAAAATAGAGTGTTATTAAGGAATTAAAACCCTGATTGTGCGTGCGTGCTTGTTACTTGAGACACGTAACCTCTGATTAACGGATCATAGATAACTACTGTTTAATTATTGGATAATAGTTGTAAGAATCAATCCTCACCTAATGAACTGCGACTCTTATTAATACTGGACATTTGAGAAACAAAAAAAGACAAGATAAGATCGAATAGGAATCTAGCGTGCAGAGAGCTGTATTCATTGTTGAAAATACATTAGCGATAAATTTGTAAGAGCGTTTGGATTTACTATAACCGCTAGCGATGATATCTCAGGGATCCAGCTAAGAAGCCCCAAGTATATGAGGGAAAATGCAAGCCCACTTAAAGAAGATTCAACAACACCTCAAAGTCTCTATCTTTGTAGCGATAGCGATAGCACTAATAGAATTCGGGGGCGGATTGCTTAGCAATAGCTTATCTCTAATGAGTGATGCAGCACATGTCTTTGGTGACATTCTTGCTATATTTTTGAGCCTCTTTGCTATAACTTTGGCAACAAGAAAGCACGCAGGGTCAATGACCTATGGATACCATAGGGCAGAGGTTTTAGCCTCAATGACTAATGGTATTTTACTATTTGCTGTTTCTGTGTGGATAGTTATGGAAGCCTACAAGAAAATTCTCACACCTGAGCCCATTAATGCCCTGCTGGTCTTGGTTATTGCCGCCGCCGGATTAGCTGGCAATTTGATAATTGTGAAGGTCTTAAAACAGGACCAAGAGAAGAGTTTGAATGTCAAGAGCGCCTTCTCTCATGTATTGTATGATGCAATTTCTTCTAGTGCAGTAATTCTTGTGGGTATAGTCACGTATTTTACCGGTATCCGGCTACTGGATCCCGTAGTGGCATTCCTAATAGCAGGCTTTATAGCCCGGAGTGGTTACAAAATCACTAAGGATAGCGCTCATATATTACTTGAGGGTGCACCACAACATGTAAATATAGATGAAATCCGGGCTTTGATTTTAGGAACAGAAAAAGTTTTGGATGTGCACGACCTCCATGTTTGGACTATATCTAGCGGTATGAATGCCTTAAGTGGACATGTCGTTTTACCTGATCAGATACTAAGTGAGGCTGACAAAATAATAAAGGAGATAAAAAGCACACTGCTAGAAAAGTACGGAATAAGCCATACTACTCTACAAGTTGAGCCAGAAAAAAAGATCCCATTCAGGCACGGGTTGAATCATACAATAAAGAAGGGAGATGCCGGGAAAGGAGAAGAGCCAAATACTAACAGGAGTTGATAATGTTTATGAATAAATTGGCCCTGACAAGTCTTCTTTTACCAGTAAGCACTTTCACTTTCGTAAAACTTTCCTTCAACATTAAAGTAGTTTTTCACTTGGTCTATTCCTCTGAATACTCCTTCTGGAGCAAATATGGTGGGTGCACCTACTATTTTTGAACTTTCGTTCTCATCACTTGCTCCACCACAGCAACTACTTTCGAGTTTATCTACATGATATTGTACATATTCTACATTATTTCTCCTGAACATCTCCTTGGCCATTTGGGAATCCTCACTATCATCCACGATGAGTATGGGTTTGCGTAATGACAAATACAACTTTTTTCCATTTAAATTATATAATTATTTTTCTACGGACATCCCTTTAGTTTAGTAATTAAGGGAATTAAATTCCTGCTGTTTCAGTCTCATTGGCAGTATGCTGGCCAATAAACTTCGACAGTCCCTTCATATAATTTCGGGCAAATGTCGTGGTAGGCTGCGAAGAGTACCAAATGCATCCTAGGACCTGACAATCATGGCAGGTTCTCGCGATTTCCCATTGGGGTAGACTCCATAATTCCTCGATACTGTGATCCAAAAGACTATACGTGTTTTCCTTACTGTTAAATTTCCAACACGGAACCATTATTGTTCCATTACCATTAACAAAAACACTTTTCCATACTCCGCATTCGTCGAATACACCTCGTCCGAATTCTATTATTTGTTCAAAATATTGAGGAGGAATCATTATTTGGGGAGAAGTATGTTTTCTCTGGAAATCCAGTATACTTTTGCATACTTCAACCATTGTCTCCCGATCTGGTAGAAGTGAATAGCCAACATCTGATCTGTCTTCAACAAAAGTTAAAGAGACTGCTTTAGATCCAAGCTCCAAGGCTTTCTTGAAATATGACTGATTGACGAACTCAGCCGTATTGTACTTTGTTATGACAGTATTAAAATAATGCGGAACTTTGTTTTTTGCCAACAGATTGAGGTTCTCAATCACTCTACGAAAGGTAGCCGGATGGACACCGCGGACCTTGCAATATGATTCTTCGAACACAGAATCAATGCTGCAAGTAACAAATTGAATATATTTCTTTAGCTCTTGAAGGTCAAGAGTATGTAGCAAAGAACAATTGGAAATTAAAGTGACAGGCATTCTTATTTGATAAAGGTATTTAATAAGCTCCATAAAGTCAGGACGACTAGTTGGCTCGCCACCTTCAACAATGGCCCAGATACAATGCTGTGCCACCTTGTCAAAGATTAGTTTCCACTGGTCTGTAGACAAATCATTCCTCTTGGCTATACTCATCTGATTACTTTTATTTGACTCTCCAAATGGACACATTGGACAATAAAAGTTGCAATAGTGTGTCAGGCTAAAAACACCTATAATAGGAAGCCTCTTACCCAAAAGTCTATTTCCTGACCACTTTCCTAGCATTTTTATGGTTCGAATCTTGTCTACTGCCATAAAGTGGTTACTTATTTCAGAGTATTAAGATTTTATCAGTTTTCTTCTCTTACTTCCAAGAAGTTCCCTGGAGTTTGGCATATTTTAGGTATACTAAACTCTTATCCACATTTTCAGTTTTTGCGTTCGTCAAATTTGCTTCTACGAAGATGGTCTTCGATACTATGCAACCAGTTAGGTTTGAGCCCTGGAGATTTGCCCACATCATATTTGCCTTCGTAAGGTCGGCATTAGCAAGATTGCACTCCTTCAT
>JALZGI010000255.1 GCA_030861105.1 Thermoproteota archaeon | reverse complement strand
ATCAAGGACCGAGAACTGTATAAATAGAGTCAATACTAATAATGATTCCGCGGCCTTCGTAGTATAGCCTGGTCAGTATAGGCGGCTGTGGTGGCGGGGATTGTAAACAAGGCGGGTTATCGACTTGCTTGCAGAGACCGCTTGAGGAGGGTTCAAATCCCTCCGAAGGCCTCACATATTCCCACAGGTTAGTCAACTGATCCCTTATCGGCTTTCATTTTCAAGCGCCTTATCGTGTTATTCCTTTAACATCCATTATACTCTGCCGATATTTGCTTTTGATATCATCGAAACTTTCTCGGCTGTTTGGGTAAGATCCTAATTTAAGCAGTAGCGGACCCCCTAGATATACATACTTCACGTTACGTGTGCCGGAGACGGGATTCGAGCCCGCGACCTTTCGATTATGAGTCGAACGCTCCAGCCAGGCTGAGCTACTCCGGCACTTAGAGCTCTGGCAGCGTTCAGCCAATAAACCTGTTTTTTTACATAATATAAAGTACTCAAAGTTTCAGAAGATTATCTTTTAAATGGGTGTGGTCAAACGTTCTCTCGCACCTGTGGAGATTACGATAATCCAATTTGTTTTCTGGGCAATGGGGAAGCCTGTTAACTTTTGAACGTCGTTAGGCGATTTGATTGTTTGGGGTTATATTCTTAGCCCCATCTTACGTCTATCATCGTACACATGCATACACGACTGGACGTTCAGGCCGATAAGCACGAGTTCAGGCGGTTGCTTTGGATTCCTCTGATACCACTACTTTCATTACCTCGTTTCTGGTTGGTTTTTGTAGTGGATAAAAGTACCTGAGCTCCTCCGCACCATATCCTTCTACCCACCTGAATTTCCTTTGTAATGTAGCCGTGTATACCTTCTTCCAGTCAAGACCGACGTAAACCATCCAGGCAGCTATCACCCTAGGATCTATGTAATTCCTTAGCGAGGTACCTAGATTATAGTCACGGGTTTCTTTTTGGAGTCTTAATTGCAGTTCTGTTCTTTCTAGCCTATCAATGATCCTTTTTTTCTGAGCTTGAGTTTTCATGCGACCAGATTTGAGTTCTGATTTCAGTTGTCTAATAGTCTCCTCTTTTTTGGCCACTGAGTCATTAAACTTCTGGATTGCTTTTACACTAGCAGGGTTTCTCGGATCAATTCCTTTTTTGTGATTACAAGTAATAGCAGCGTTCAAATTTGCAATCTTGATCGCATAAATCTTTTCGG
Source organism: Thermoproteota archaeon (assembly GCA_030861105.1). Classification (GTDB taxonomy): domain Archaea; phylum Thermoproteota; class Nitrososphaeria; order Nitrososphaerales; family Nitrososphaeraceae; genus TH5893. Next base: position 9,200 of record JALZGI010000255.1, on the reverse strand, counting down.
CCTCTGAAGACATTTTGTTAATCTTGTTAAATGGGTGTCTTGCTAAGGTTTCTCTTACCACATTTGTTGTGATAAAAGTTCTAAATACTTTCGCCGTCAGTCCAGGGAGATTCCTACTATCTATGCTCCTTAAAAATGCATTGACTTTGCTTGAAGTTATACCATCGAATATCTGAGAGGTTCTTTCTTTTCCCTGCATTAGCGTCCTGAGATTATCATACAAACCAATAGTATCCTCACTGTCAACCTTGATTGTTTTCTGCCAAGGAACACTATCTTTACCCAGGAAATTGAATTCTATGAATTTCCCCCCACCACTGTCTTCCTTGAATGTAATATGCTCGACTCTTAATGTTGAAGCACCAACTGTGTCAGCCTCCTCGGGATCTTTTTCGTCTCCAACTCTCATTGCCAACTTAAGTATAAGGTAACATACGGTCGAAGTTTTTATTTGATTAGGATCCCGAGACCTGAGCATCCGGTTAATTATCTCACGCTGCACTCTGTTGATGTGTTTTTCCAATCTGTTTGCTTTATCGTATTTTTCCCTGTCGCTATTTTGCCTCAAGCTGGATGAGTCATGGAGCCAAACGTACTTCCTCTTTCCTGTAAGCTTTTCAACCCAGGTTGCGAGCCAAGTAGATGAATGATCATGAACTATTCCCTTCCAATTTCCCTCTGGCACAGGGGCCTCTTCTCCCAAATTTAGAATCACATCGCCATGAGTAACCCGAGGTTTCCATCTACCCCTCAGAGGATGCTGACCGCGCCCCATGAAAAGACCTGGAGGCTCGACCAACCAATTCGCAACATCCACTTCCATGCCATCTACAATTGCCTTTCCATACAGACCCTTCAGCCTGTCTCTTTCCGATTTTTTTGCCTCCCTCAGCTTTCTCTTTTCATCCTTTGGTAAATTTCTTATTCTTTCCATTTCTGCATCTTTCATTATCTTTTCCTGGTCCACGAGGGAGAAAGCTTCCGTGAAATCAATATCAGTTATACTTGATACATTATGAAATCTATCGGGAAGCAATTTCTTGAAGTCGCCTAAGAAGTTTGACTGGAAAGTGGGGTCTCCAACATAGTGGGTATCTTTTTTCTTGGCCCATGAATATACCAGCTCCTCCTGTTCCTGACTAAGTGCAAATCGCTCACCTGCTATCGATATTCTTATCCCTCTAACCTGATATTGTGGCGGAAAGGCAACTCCTCTGTGCTCAAGCGTCGTCCATTTTCTCTGAGCGACTTCAGTTGTGAGCTTCATCCACTTTGTTCATGACGATTGACTCTATTCATAAACTTTACCCAGACATATCATGTTCGCACAAGTACACCATACAGATCTCCGCACTAATTCCTTGACCGAGGTGCATGCTTTCAGAACCAGCTTATCTCCATCCCCTTCAGATACAGTTTCGATGTCGGTTTTACCTTTTGTCAACTATCAGTCTATTCAATCGGTTTATGGTCGTCTTCTTCTTGTCAACCTTCATGTCTACTGACCAGCCGTGTCCCTAAAAGGTGTCACGCCGGTGTCACACTTATCGCATGATCAAAAGAACACTCTGGATTTGTTCACTGTGTTAAGGGAATTAAATCAGCCCGAAACCAAGGTGTCATCAGGCATATCGTCAGAAAACACAATTCTAAAGGAGAACCCATTAGTGTGGACACGGGACAGACACGACGTCAGATGCTTACAATCTGGTTGCTAATCAGGTCTGCGCCTCACCTTAGAAAATATCGAATAGTTCTATTAACTGGTTTTCCAATAATCTCGCTGATAACCCAAGCCTTGAGAGTAAACAGGGCAGCAAGCGCCCAGGATCTCCGGCTCAGTTTGAAAGTATCGCAAAGATGGCGGAGCTTAAGTACATGGCAGACCTCGATGAAAAGTTGGAAAGATATTAATTCAGAATTCCACAATTATAGCATTCTCAATGGAGATTTGGAAAGGATTCTTTAGTGGCCGTTCTAACAACATAAAGTAAATTGATGATCCGGATAGCAAAATTTTTCTTCGATTCTGTTAGAAGTCCCACTTGCCAATCCTTCTACCGACCATCCTGATTTGGATCCCATATCCGTTCTTTAATACGATTAATACTTTTACGCATTAGGACCAGGTGCTAAAGAATATCTTATCCGGATAATCCTGTCCTAGGTGCAGAGAGATACGGAGTGTTGCGGCAATAACCGCTTGAGATACACCCGAGATCTAGCTCCGCCAGAAGGGCATATTCAACTCTTTGTTTGTATACTCAGTTTACTACTACAATCGTTATTAGTGCGAGGTTTGACTATAGAATATATGCCGAGGGCCTTCGTGCTCGTTAATGCCGAGCTTGGATACGAAACAACGTTGGCTGATGAAATGAAAGGGATCGCCGGTGTCACTAATGCTTATACTATATACGGTGTCTATGACATTTTGCTCAAGGTCGAAGCGCCAACCATGGAGAAGCTAAAGGAATTCATCAGCACAAAAATACGAAGAATGAGGGGAGTAAAGTCGACTTTGACGATGCTAATAATGGAAGAGTAGCTTCTCGCTATGTACCCAATGGTTTTGAGGTTTGTTCTCTGTATCTGAACCGATCAAGTTTAATTAATTCGCCATAGGACCCGAACTGAGATGGATCCGTTATATCAAGCAGAGAGTCTGATTCATGGTCATCTTCACTATCATAAATTTTTAACAAACGATATAATGTGGATCGCTGTGCTGGTATCTTCCCTCCCGATTTTATGGTCGCCCTGATTTCCTTGGGCTTCAGAATTTGTCCATAGGAAGATCCTGCAGCTGTCGAAATGCTTTCGTTGATCAACGTTCCTCCGAAGTCGTTTACTCCTGTACTTAACAGTACCTGAGACATTCTCAGTCCTTCTTTGACCCACGAGACTTGGATATTGTTGATATGTCTGTGTAGTGCTATTCGAGCTACGGAATGCATCCTGATGACTTCACTCCCTGATGCTCCTGCTCGCATATTAGGGATGTCATCGTGGCGGTACATTGGGGCTTCGGTGTGAACGAAGCTCAATGGTACAAACTCTGTGAATCCTCCTGTTTCCTTCTGAATTGACCGCAGCAAAACTAGGTGTTTTGCTATATCGTAAGGGCCCTCTATGTGTCCGTACATAATGGTACTGGTTGTGGGTATACCAATGAAGTGAGCGTATTTTATTATAGAAATCCAGTCTTGTACTTTTATCCGCCCAGGGGAGATGATATCCCTGATCTTCTGGTCTAATATTTCAGCTGATGTTCCTGGGTGACTTCCTACCCCTGCATCCTTTAGCATTTTCATGTAGTCATGAATAGGGACATCTAACCTCCTTGCACCGTACAGGATCTCCTCCGGAGAGAATGCATGTATGTGTATAGCGGGAAGAGCCTTCTTAATGGCTTCACAGATATCTATGTAGAGATGACCATCCATCTTCGGGGGAAGCCCAGCTTGAATGCATATCTCTGATGCTCCTAATTTCCAAGCTTGTTTTGCTCTAGTTACTATCTCTTCAATGGGCAACATGTATCCCTCTTCTTCTAAGTGGCCCCGACTAAAGGCGCAGAAACCGCAACGTTTGATGCAAACATTTGTGAAATTGATATTTCTATTAATGACGTACGTAACAAGATCGCCGTTCTCCCTCCTGCGAAGCTCGTCTGCGACCATACATACCATGCCCAGTTCAGTTCCATTACATTTGAGGAGCTCAGCGATCTGGTCTTCAGAGAGATCCTTGTTGTCGAGAGCACTGTCTAAAGCTGAGGAGACTCCTGGATCTGCGTTCCTCAGCAATGAATCAAAAGTCAGTTTGCCAAATCCTCCCTTACAAGCCCCCTCGAATCACAAAGCTGTTCCATATAGCCCCTCACGGTATCTGATACAAATCCAGAATCTGCCTTGAGTACAAATTCTGGATAAATCGGGAGTCGCGCCCTTAAACTGAAGCCCCTTCTACTTGATGCAGACTTCACAGTCTCTATAGGGGGCCAGGGAAATTCAGGATTAACATGATCTATTGTTACAGGAGATATACCGCCCCAGTCATTGATGCCTGCGTCTAGGAAGCCCTCTAACCTGTTTAAATTCAGATTTGGCGGGACCTGAATGTTTATTCCCTGTAATATAATTCTGGCAAGAGCGACAATCCGGAGGAATAGGTCCATTCTTATAGGTGAGGTTTTTTCCATTGATGTACCCACCTTTGGCATGAAGTTCTGCAAGATTACTTCTTGAATGTGACCGTACTTTGCATTTATTTCTTTTATGGCGAATAATGAATCAATAACCTCTTCTACGGTTTCTCCTATACCCAATAACAAGCCCGTTGTGAAGGGGATCTTCAGATGTCCTGCCTCTTCCAAAGTTCTCAATCTGACTTTAGGGTTCTTGCTTGGAGCAGCATGATGTGGCATGCCGGCGTCAGTAAGTCTATTGCTGGAAGATTCTAGCATCATACCTAGGCTTACATTGCTCTTTTTTAGGAACGACATTTCCTTTTTTGTTAGGCTTCCTGCATTGGTGTGGGGAAGCAAACCCGTCTTCTTCATCAGCTCCTCCCCTATTGCCCCTACGTACTCGACGGTAGAAGTGTAGCCTAGGTGTCTTAACCAATCCCTTGCCTGTTGGTATTTTTGTTCTGGTCTTTCGCCCGTAACAAGTAACGCTTCAGTGCATCCATAGCTTTTTCCTAGCTTGGCCAATGCAATAACCTCTGAAGGCATCATCAATCTTGCGGCCTCGCTAGAAGGATCTTTTTTGTAAGTACAATAAGAACATGTATCTCTGCATAGATTGGTTATATCAATAAAGATCTTCCTGGAATAAGTAACGATTTTCGAATTAGAATTGTTACTATCACGCACCGCTCTAGCATAGGTTAAAATGCGTTCATCTTCAGTCGATCTGATCAATTCATATGCGTCTTCTTTTGAAATTGATTTTCCTGCCATAATCCTTACAAGAGTTTCTCGAGAAGAAGCGGTAGGAATCAATCTGTTTGATAGCATTTTTCTCCTTCTTGGCATAATAACAACCATGCATTGTTAATAAACAATTTCGACTTTTGATTTTCGACTCACAGCTTGTTCACCTCAATTCTATAAAGCACCATTACGTTCGTGCATATTGTATTGCCGCCCTCTCCACATCACCAAACCGCCTTTTCTTGCGTCGTTTAAAGAAGACAAAAAGCAGGAACATAAAATAACAGCCGCCAGTGGGCAACATAGCGCATATAATGGGCTTTGAAATATGCCAAGCTTAGACTGGACTGCAGAACAAAGGAATATGAGCAGCACTCCCAAAGCACTAGCCAAAACTATAACTAATGACGCTAAGCGAAGATTACTTTGAGTAATATTCTTTGGATCGAACTCGGATGAAAGAACCAAAGACCCTACCGAAATAGGCAATGTAACCAGCGGCCAGAGGAGTAACAAAATAACAGCTACTGTCATGAGCGCCGACGCAAATCCGGCTCGGGCATGGAGTGGAATTAGCAGCCTTCGAAGTCCGTGCCATAGACCGGCAAGATCCCTTGCCCATATTGCAGTCACATATTGTTCGCCCCTAACCATCCTAATTTGAAACCTCCTTCGTTTCAGTTCAGCGCCGAGAGCACCATCCTCCACGAGTTCTTGTCTTACGAGTTTATGGGTTCCTACAGACTCATAAGCGGCCCGCTTAATCAAGTAGAAGCTCCCGAAGAAGTATCCAACTTTCGTCGCGGGGTTGTTGACTCGCAAAGGAGAAAACCTGGTGTGAAGAAAGATAAACAGTACAGGTAGGGTTATCCTTGTCCAAATATCTCGGCACAGCAACCGAGGAATGAGGGTAATAGCATCGACGTTCTGTTGTGCCAAATATTCGTGTGCCAATCTCATAGAAGATGAACCATGTTGGGTATCAGCATCGGTGAATAATAAAAGGTCGCCCTTGCTAAGGAGGTAGCCTCTATAACATGCCCAATTTTTTCCTACCCATCCGGGGGGTACAGGTCCTGCACGCAGGGGCGTGATGATTTTTCTATGCCTTGCTGCATAATCCTGCATTATCCTCCAGGTCCGATCGTGAGATGAGTCGTCTATAAGGATTATCTCAAAGTTTGGATAATCCTGCCTTATCAAGCTATCCAAGCACCTGCCTATATAATCCTCCTCATTCCTTGCAGGTACTATAACGCTAATCCGGGGAGACACACCCTGATACGATTGAGTACTCTGTTGCAGCTTGGGTGCTTGACTAAAAGACTTAGCCATGTAACCCATAAAATAAGACCAAGTGCTGCCGATAGCCATTGTAATAACGAGAACACTAAGATCAGCAATCAAAAGTAAAGACTCATTGTTCGGATAGATTACATTCATGTATGTCAAATCCAAATCGGCGAGTTCCAGACTCCGGGAAAGCCAAAACTGCTATATTGACTTCCGCTAGATGAAGTAGGTTTCCATAAGGACGGATGTTCGTAGTTGTTAATGATTGCTAACGATTTTAGCTTATTATTTCCCTGCATTGTGCGACCAGATGTGAGGGTATCATTACGATTTGATTTCACGATATCACCTTTGTCAGTTGTAATTCCTGTTCCCAAAATGGCAGCGGTTTTTCCGTTACTAGTCCATGCGAAGCATGCCTACCAATACATTAGCACATTTTGCTGAACTGTCTTCCACAGACCGAAGAACCTCATAACTAGGATTATCGCAACTTGGAGCATGATCAGAGGTGACTAAACTAATTGATGCAACAGGCATACTTTTCAGAATTAGCATGTATGGTCGCCGTAACATACACTCGGGGCCACATTTAAATATTCACGGATGGTCCCTATCAAAATCTCGAGCTTAATACTATACTTGGTTCTGCTCTTCTGCCTATGTCGAGGCAGAAGCTGTCGTAAGTACGCATTATAACCATCGTGATGAGAGCCAGAATCAGAATGAATCGGGGTGTCATAGAAGACAAAATGGATCTCACTGCCTAAGTATCTATTGGTTGTAAAGTATGCACGTACGTGAAGATACAATCACGGAGAACCTATAGGATATCACCATTCATTGAATGACTTTCCATTAGTTCAATTCTGATAAGAGTGAAGAACATTAAACTCCAGGGATATAACCTTCCTGCCAAGTTTTGACTAATCTTATTCCTGCTTGGGAACTACTGCTAAAACACCCCGATGGAATCACTGATCAAATGGTGCCCTGTCAGTCTTTTATCTTTAGATTAGCTTTGCGGGTCTAGACAGAAATATAGAGTTTCCTTCCTTCCAATTCAACGATTTTATAATCGACACCCGGTTCACGAGAGCTTGACATAACTACCCTGTTGACCCTTACAAGATACTTTAGTTCTTCGGCCAACGGCATAAGTCGTGCAATTTCTTCTTCATTCAGGTCAGCAACATGCGCAGTAGCCAAGATCTCCGTAGTTTCATATCCTCGCTCTTTGCGAAGTTGCTGCAAGTTCCTAGCAAGGTCTCTCATGAGTCCTAATGTGATGAGCTGACTATCCCGCTTTCCATCGACGAATACTAGTACTCCGTCCTTCTCAGCAACGGCGAATCCCTGGGCTGCGTCATATAATAAATCAAGATCATCCAACGTTAAATCGATCTTTCGCCCATTCTCATACGAGAGGAGATAATGTCCTGAGGAAGCTAGTTCTCGCAGCAGTTGATGCCAGTCTATCTTCTCAAAAGAATCCAAAATCTTCTCCAGATCGGACTTCGCCTTTTGACCTATTTTTTTCTTAGATAATCTGATCCTCGGTAGTATGGGGGCTTCTCCTTCGTAGAGGCTTAGAAGTTTGTGTACGTCAGTGTCATTGTGGTACCGTATGAAGATGCAGCTTTGGACATTTATCTGAGTCTTCAACATTTCCAAGATCGAATTAAAATCGAAAAGATCATGTGACGGCGAACAAATCCATACATTCCTTATTGGCCATCTTCGCTTTAATTTTGCTTTCATTCTAGCAGAATTTGAAACCGAGACAATTTCCCTTAGTCTATCAAATAGCAATTCAGTTCCTTTATCAACCAGTTCTTCATCACGAGTCGGCCAAGATTCAAGCAACACACTTTTTCTTCCAGAAAAGCAGCTAAGGTAAAGATAATCCGAAAGGTAGGGAGAAAAAGGGTGAAGCATTATATCTATTTGCTTAAGTACATGTCCTAGCACAGCATAAATCGATAGCCTCCGTCCTAGGGTCTCCAAGCTGTCGTCCCAGATTTCGTTTCTTGTCATAGGAATATATGCTTGGCTCAGATTGTTTATTACGAAATCCTCTATTGATTTGGCTCCTTCATTAAATCGGCACCTTTGGAATGAAACAGTTATTTCATGGATTACAAGCTGTAGTCTTGATAATACCCACTTCTCCGGCAAACGGAGTAAATTTGCTTTGACTGCCCATTCGAGGCTGTTTGCCTCCAGATCGAACTTGTCATACTGACTATTTTGGCGAAAATAAAAATGCAAGTAGTAGAGAGTACTCATAATTTGATATGTGCGCGTGGTCATTTCTGCAAGGCTAAAATTAAGAGATTCTATGGGGGAAGACTTCCACAAGAAATAAAATCTCACTAGGTCGACGGCGTTGCCCTTTAATAGGTGATAAGCATCTATGACATTTCCCAAGCTCTTACTCATTTTATTGCCTTTTTCATCCAAGACGTGACCTTGAAAAAGGAATGATTTAAATGGAGCAACCGGCCTGCCTGTCAGGATTATATTTTGCATCAGCAGAGTATACGCCCAACCCCTTGTCTGATCAATCCCTTCTGTCATAAACGCGGCAGGAATCATCCTGCAATATTCCTCGTCACTAACAGATGCATAAGGCGCAGCACCACTATTGTGCCAAGTGTCTAAGACAAAAGGCTCGCGTTCCATCCTGCTACCACACCTTTCACATTTAATTTCGACCCTGTCAATTTGTGGACGATGCAATTCGAAGGCTTGGCCATCAGGGAGCTGATTTGCATGTTTTATTATCTCGTTTCTGGAAAACAGTCCTAGTTTGTGTCTGCATTTCTGACAAGCCCAAATTGGAAGAGGAGTCCCCCATATTCTTTCCCTGGAAATACACCAGGGCACCTTCTCCTTAATTATCTCCAAGTACCTGTTCTTCGGAGCCTCGAAAAAATACTCAACGTTGGCGGCAGCAGTTAGAGGC
>JALZGI010000252.1 GCA_030861105.1 Thermoproteota archaeon | reverse complement strand
ATACTAACCACAGTGGCTAATACTTATATTATTTATCTTTGTAGCATGCTACGCTGAGGGGTTTTGATAAATAAGAAATTCAGAAGAAGGATTATTTGTGCTCACGTGATAGCATTAGCACTTTTTCTCACATCAATTCATAGTATTAACAATAACAGTATTGAGTCAATAAATGCGTATCAACTACAAGAACAGAACCCTATTGTTGAAAGTGGTATGTATGGTACCAATAGCTCAGCCAGTAATGAGACTTTACTTACCCCGACTGAACTGTTTTCGAGAGTACAGGATTCTGTGGTACAGGTTACAACTACAAATAGAGATATAGCAGGACCTATTAGTTCTGGTCTTGGATCTGGATTTATTTATGATAAGAATGGACATATTATAACCAACTATCATGTTGTAGCACTAGCGTCCTTATCTGGGATATCCTCCAATAATACCTCCTCTTCCAGTAACAATACTGATATCATTGTAACCTTTCACGATGGAAGTGCATATAGTGCTAGAGTAGTCGGATCTGATCCCTTTAGCGATATTGCAGTGCTACGGGTCGAGAATATATCTGAATCAAAGCTTATTCCTCTATCGTTTGGAAACTCCTCACAAGTTAAGATAGGTGAACAGGTTATTGCAATTGGCAATCCATTTGGTTTATCAGGCACTCTGACCGTTGGAGTTGTAAGTGGTCTTGGAAGATCCATTCCATCATTATCAGCAGAAGAACTACCCGGAATACCCGACGACCAGCAGAAACAACCACCTTTACCTGAAACTCCATTCGACGATTTGTTTCCAGATTTTCCAGATTTGCCCTTCGAGCTACCACCTTTAACCCCGGATCAGCGACAGCAGCAACAGGATAGCTCTGGCACATTCTCCATTCCAGACATAATCCAAACAGATGCAGCAATCAATCCAGGCAATTCGGGTGGACCTCTCATGAATATGAAAGGACAAGTTATTGGTATGAATACGGCAATATTTTCAGCAACAGGAGTATATGCTGGAGTTGGATTTGCTATACCCTCAAATACAATTACAAAAGTAGTACCATCATTAATTGCAACAGGCTCCTATCAGCATCCTTGGCTGGGTCTGATTGGTGTTGATATTACACCTGATATAGCAACGGTTTTAGGTTTAGATCTGGAGGATGCGAAGGGATTTCTGGTTATAGGTATTAACGAAGGTAGTCCTGCTGATATTGCTGGGATACGGGGAGGAGACAAAGTCACAAACGTCAATGGAAGAGAAATACGACTGGGAGGCGACATAGTTCTAAAAATAGACAACCAAGACGTAAGAAAAATAGAGGACATACTTACATATTTAGAGAGAAATAAACAGGTAGGAGATACGGTACAGTTAATGATACTGAGGGATGGTAGACCTCAAACAGTAAACATCACTCTAACTGCAAGACCGGAAAATACTCAACCACAACAACAGCCACAAACGGAAAAAGAGCGACCTTCACTTGGAATTTCAGGAACTAATGTTACTTCTGCAATTGCCGAAGCAATGAATTTGACCCAGGCAAGAGGATTTCTTGTGGTTGACATTATTGCTGGAGGACCAGCTGATAGAGCTGGACTAAGAGGTGGATTTATAGTTGCCAGCATCAACGGAACAGAAATAGAGCTCGGTGGAGACGTGATACTAAGAATAGATAACAGAACCGTCAATACAATAGATGACATTCTTTCATACCTGGAGACCAAGAAAGTTGGTGATACAGTACAAATAACAATTTTGAGGGATGGTGAGGAGGAGAATATTTTTGTACAGTTGGGTCCGTCGCCAGTGGTATCTCCATTCCTGCCATTACAACCGCCGAATAACAATACAACTCAAGAACAACAGCAGTCACAATCTGGTTCCTATGACAGCCTGCTAAATAACCTCTACAATAAATGTAGTGAATCATTAGAAAAGTCATTATGTGATCAACTGTTTGGAAGATAACCTCTTCTTTTGGCCTAGTGGCATTTTACTCAGAATTGTGTCTATTACATTATAGCATTTCCAGAGAATATGGGAAAGCATAGAAAGTTTTGGCTTGTGGGTATTGCAGTTATAATTGTTGCACTAACATTCATAATTTATTATAATTACAATATCCAGCAAAAAATGCCACGCCTAATATTACCTCCTACTACAATTGATGTTGACACCAAAAAAGGCGATACGATCTATCCGTCTAAACTAGGCGGTGATGAATGGTTTATGGATCCTGTCAACTTGGATAAGGATAAAAGATTTGATCCTAATGCAGAGCTAACAAAGAATTCTGATGGAAGCTGGTCTATTGATTCAAATGGGCAGACCAGGCTGAGGGTTTGGACAAGGGATTCAGATAACTTTAGACAGCAAGATGAAATGAACACCTATAATCATAATATTATTAAGACAAGAGGTTATTGGTATAAACCTTCAGATTGGAAAAACGTTGAGATGACAGGCTATTTCAAGTTAAATGAATATGTGAACGACGAATACAGTATGTTTAGTCGTAGTATATGGCATAATAGAAATCAAAGTGGATGTGGTGGGTCAGATTATAAACTTCAACTAAATTTTGATGGTACAATTTCTTCCGAAAAAGAAGAATGGCATGTATATTATACTGATCAACCAGAAAAATGGTCGTTAGAGTCAGGGTATAGAGATATTCAGGTTGGAAATCTTACTAATAAGTGGGTGGGACTGAAAATTATTGTATATAATATTGTGGAAAATGCAATGAAATATCCTAAGATGGAAATGTGGATTGATCAAACCAATAACAATACCTGGAAAAAGGTTTATGAATATATAGATACTGGAGGTTGGGGCTCTACAATGGGCAGATGCGGAGGGGCATCAGATGAACTTATAACATGGGGTTCTCCTGTTGCTACTTTTAGATGGGATAAAACAGATAATGTAGACTTCAGGAATTTGTCAATTCGTGAGATTGAGCCTCCAACGTGATGTCCTAACTGTCCTTAGATTGCATATAAAGAAATGATAGATAAAGGCCATGCAATTGCTACGTTGGCAGATCGGGTCTCAAGTTGATGTGAGAAGTGCAGGAGTTAAAAGTTGTCCTTAAATTATTTCTTTTCCTTCCTTGGTTTTCCACATTTCGTGCATCGAAAAGTAGAGCAATCTTATCGCTATCATTAGGAAGTAGTGATTTCTCACCTTAGGATATCACGTTCTGCCTCAGGCTTATCTGGTCGTTTTGTCAGCTTTTCTAGCTTTTCTGACTCAGTTATTACATGTTATCCTCTATCTATATTTTCAAAAGTCTGAGAAATTTCCTCCGTTGGTCAAAGGAGCCAGAATTTGTAGCGAAAAAAGAGTAAATATACCTGCTCCTCTTTGTAATTATATAAAGAATAAATGTATATGAGATTACTTTAGTCTCTAGTGAAAAGGAAATAAAATAAAAGATTGCTCCCTTTAGAATAGGACTTCAGACAAGGATTACTTAGAATCCATTAATAATACTATTGATGCTAAACTTGATTCTAATAAGATTATAGTATATATTATACTATCATATGCGTATACAAATGGTTATACAGAGTTATAGTGTGGGGTATATACTTATATATGCGTGCCCGGTTCGACATATGAATGGCTTCCCATACGAGGACGAAATTGTATAAGGTAGAAGCAAAATCTGTGACCGGTAAGTCCACTTATAGACACTCAATATTTTTGGAAAAGGCTTTTGTAGAGGACAGCTTATTTCCATTCAAAGCTGGCGAGAATTTGATTGCGAGAATAGATAATGACAAACTAATTATTACAAAGGCTGACTGAAAATGAGACGTAGCTAAACATTAGCTGACGAGATAGAAGGCTGCAATATGCAGTAAAGA
>JALZGI010000246.1 GCA_030861105.1 Thermoproteota archaeon | reverse complement strand
CCTTTACTTCCATGCATGCCTAAACCTGATAAACCCGGGTTAGGACCCAAATACTCTCAGATGGGATCTACGTACTACGAGTGGGGATTTTCGACAATGACACTCGATCTAGGTTTGGGCCAATAAGTCGGTGGTATTCTCCTAATAAAATATCTGTATTAATTAAAGTAAAAAGGTTTAGGAGACCCTTGTTCGTCGGGTTGAAATTGTTGTTGCTGTACCTGCGCTCCACTGCTTATCTGCAGAGATCCAATTATGCTTTGCACGTCAGGTAGGTACTGAGAAAACTCAGATTCATCTGCGCCGTAGGCTACTAAATAGACACGGTCTCCAGATATAGCCCAAGCTTGCATTTTCTGAAGCTGCTGTCCCTGAACATTTTCTGTAAATTCAATTGAGTGTGCGGGGAGCCCCGAAAGGGTTGTGGGCTCAGATTTCGTAATTGTTACTGTGCCAGAGCTATTGTATCCTGATAGCACTTCTTCATTATATTGATCAAGTGTTGTGTTTCCTGCAACACTTGAAGCACTTATTATCACATTATCAGTAAAGCTCTGATTACTGACTTGACCGGGAGGTACCAGACGAGTTGCCGAAACAGTGTCTGGAGATATTAGTGAGGGGTCGATATTTCTGAGTTCCCAAGATGCCGGATATTGGAAAGTCATTCCACTAGCTGGATCTGTATATGACTGGGTACTGGTATTGTTACCTTCGGTCTGGGCATACGCTTCCTGCGTAGCGGACGAGGAGATTAGGAAAGAAGCTGAAGTCATTGAAGAGGATATAGTCGTCGACAGCACCAATAGACTTGTCAGAGATGATAACATCAGTAAAAAGAGTACTGTAGATGATTTACACTCTAGAAAATCGCAGCTTTTCGCTGATCTCTTTTTGTTTTGATAATTATGTTTCTTCAAACTGAGAACCAGTTCTAAACAGCGTTTATTAAATTTTCCTAAGATCCAAACGACTCAACACAAATCGTCCTTCTGATCGGCTCTTAGCTGCTTTATTTTTAGATCACATTACTATATATGAGTCGGTTAAACCATCCTTACTTATGAAAGGAAAACCCAAGGAAAGAATAATAATAGTAATATGATAATAGCCGCGAACAGTAACAATGGCAACGTTGGCAATGAGGATGATACATTGAAATGAAATTCTTATCAATAGCATTTCTGCCTTTATTAATGGTCCTTTCGGGATCAGCTTTTCTAGCTCAAAATGCCTTAGCTTCTCAATCAATATCCTTAGGGAGCGCTATAGAAAATTTTACTGAAAGTCTCAATGATCAAATAAGAGAACAAGTAACTGATACGATGCAGAAGGCAAACAATAGCCTTGGAAGCACCACTATTATTAATGGGACCGATACAAGTGCAACCAATATCGTCTCCAGTCAGTCCGTTGTTTCAAACAATAACTCACTGAGTACAACTGCTGGCGGCAATGCATCCGGTGTTTCTAGTCAGGTTACCAATATCAATGGAGTCTGTACATCCAACATAACTGGAGGTGCGGGTAGCGAGATGCTATCCTCCAAGGGCAATTGTAACGATCAGCTCACAGGAGGGTCAGGTGCTGATACCTTTGTGTGCGGTGAGGGCAATGACTTGGTTAGAGACTACAATACAACTGAAGGAGATCGACTCGTAGATGAGGCGAACTGTGAGACAGTCCAATGATACTAGGGCAGACTGCCTTCTTCTTCCGTGATCTCGACCGGCTATTATGCATATATCTATCCCATTAATTCATTTTTTGAATATTTCTGTAATCTCAGACTTTTAGAGGCATTACTGCTTCGCGAACCTGTTACATTAATTACGGTAATTGCAATGTGTATAATCCTGGCAGGGGTAGCATTGATGGTTACAACTACAGGTAAAGGTAAGCGAGAAGGAGAAGGAAAAGGAAAGGACAAGGAGAAGAAGAAAATGGACAACCATAAGTAATAGTCCAGCCCATTTGTTACAAAGTTAATTTTTTGGTTGTGCTTAGCTACCAGTTTACAGAACTAGCGATGCTGCTAATTATTATAGACTATGAGTGCTATTCTTATGTGGCAATGTTCTTCACCCAATTATGCACACAAATCCTCCTTTGAAAGTCCGATTAAAAGCTACGTAGGATTGGTCGTCAACCGTTTTATCATTTGACAGAATTAGTTCACCGACAAATGAAGAGTACAAAACAACGAACAACAAGTATTTTGGCTGTAATGGGAATGGCCTTCTTGGCTACGATCATAACAATGTCATCTACGCCAACAAATGCGCTAGCCGTGGGCAATTTGAATCCAGATGAGGTTTTTGACCCCAATACTGGATATGCGGATGACGGTATGAACATCCCTAATAATATCGGCCCCGACGCTGGCATGAACATCCCTAATAATATCGGCCCCGACGCAGGAGCAAATCAAGATAATACAGGTACAGAAGCAACTAATGAAGGCAAAGAGGTAAGTTCAGAAGACGAAGATGGCAGTGACAGTCAAGGAGACGATACCAACGAAGCAAGCTCAGAAGAAGACGATGGCAGTGACAGACAAGGAGACGATACCAACGAGGATCGACCTACTATTGCCGATATCGATGATACTGATGAAGGTAGCAACGAGGATAGCTCTGTAAACAGTAATGATAATAACGATGAAACCAATGACGGTGAGAAGACTGAAAGCACATATGAAAACACCCAAAGTAGCAGTGATGGTAGCGAAAATGAAGCTAATGAAGACGCTGACGTTAATGGTAATTCCGACGATTCAAACGAGAATAGTACTGCAGATATGATGGAGGAAAGTGAAACCAATGAAGACGAAGATGGCAACTGCGATATAGGCGACGAAGGATTTCCTTTCTGTGACGATGAAAGATCAGACGATGATGACGACGAAGAAGATGGAGAATAATTAGAGTGAAACTGGCCCTCATAGAGCACGGCACACAACCTTCTCTTTTTTTGTTTCTTATTCAGTACCTCATCTCTAATCAAAGACCATGTCCAAGTCGAAGACCAACGTACTTCTAAAAGATATCAATTAGCATCCTCGTACCGCCATCGAAGACAGCAATGATGATTAAAGCAATGATGGTAAGGACTGCCTAGGGTTCGGAGAATTACAGTGAGCAGACGCAAATAATCAGATATGACCTGACCAACGTAAGCAGATAGCAAAAAAAGCTTATTTATTCACTCTAGTAACCGTCTTATGAAACGAATTGACTACAACTCTAGCATCTTTGCTTGTTCTTGCTGCAATTTGCAGCGGATCAATGATGCAGATATTTGATACAGTGCTGGTTCATTCCCTTGAGTCTACAGTTCTTAAAGTAGGTCATGCTCAGCCGGTTCAAAACCTAGATGGAATAGTAAGCGAATCAGCTACAAGCTTAAATGGCTCCATAACGGGTCAAAATCAAGGAGCAGTACCAAATGCTAGCTCAGGGCTGCAACCTGATGATGACTGTCTCTTTAATCCCTCATTGCCCAAATGTGCGCCTGTAGATGGGAAATGTCCTCCGGGCTTTTTAATGAACGAAAACCAACAATGCTTTCCAGACAAGCCATGTCCGCCTGGATTTGCAAAGCTTGAAGAAGACGAGACTGGAACATGTTATCCTTTTAGTACCCCTACCCCTTCCCTGTCGGATGGAAACAATGCCAGCTTAGCTCCTAATTCGACGCTTAGCCAGTAGTGAGGAATGAGGCGATAAGACCTTTTTTGCACCCTTGGAAATGCTAATTTATTCTGCGAATCTTATCTGTGATATTTCGATAATTGCAACTAAGTCTCCACTTTTCCAACAGAATTTCATCCCAGCGAAGTATGAGTCATGTGAATTACAATGGCAAGGGATGGACCAGAAAGGGGCTTATATGTTATGGTACGCGTCCATTTGGCGTCAACAAGTGGGCAGGGCACATACCTGACAGAAAGGAAGATTGAACTGGCAAATCATTTCTAATAAAATTATTATATAAATTTATGAACTCAAATTCTAGGGTATTTCTCTGGAAACTAAATATATGAAGCTTTCATTAACGCTAGCAAGGTAGCGATAAAGCAAGGCCATGAGCGTAAAAAAAGGCTGGACATTTGTAGGATTATTCCTGACTGTAGTGAGTTTTGCTGTATGTCAGCCTATAATTTTGTCTGTTTACGCTCAACCAGCGGAAAATACCACAACAGACTCAGCTCCCTTTCTATTTGGATCCCCTTCAGATTCTCCTAAGAACCAAATTCCCTCAGCCCAAGATTCCCTGACTTTAAATCCGGGCCCATCTTCTCTTGACCTTGATCCAACCATAAACCAGGAGTCCCCTGGAGC
>JALZGI010000223.1 GCA_030861105.1 Thermoproteota archaeon | reverse complement strand
ATCGTAAGATTATCAAATTTTCAAATTCTTTGATCCTATCTATCATGGTATGTGAATTGCGATCACAGTCCGCAAGTTCAATATAAGACTCATCGAGCAAAATTTTTGTAGAAGTTTCTACAGATTCAATTATTTTCTTTATCAATTTTGTCTCGCATATCAGGCCAGTGGGATTATTTGGGTTGCACAGGAATATAGCATCGGAGTTCTTCGCGTTTTCTGTAATCACATCAGAATCCAAAGACAAATTTTTCATTGGAACAAAATTGATTTCTGCACCAGACCTTCCTGATGCACTTTCATACTCACAAAATGTCGGAAAAGGTATAATTACCTTATTTCTAACAAAGGTCTGAGTGAATCTGTGGATTAATTCTGTTGCTCCATTTCCTATGCAAATCCACTCCTCGTCCAAATCGTTTTCCAAATAAGCTGATAACCTTCTCTTTAGAACTCTACACTCTGAGTCAGGATACTTGGAGGACAGTAAGATTGCATTTTCTTGTATTGCATCTGAAGCTAACTGAGAAATCCCAAGTGGGTTAACATTCGAACTAAAGTCGACTTTAACTAAACTGGGATCCACAGAATATATTCCGCCATGCAAACATAATTCATCCTTTAACATGCTTTGCACATCCATTGCCCCATACACTACAAGCTCCTCGACTTACCACAACTTTAATCCTCATAAAAGTTATGATTGGAGAGCACCATATTTGACCGTACTCCTATTCTTGTTGTGAATCGGGAAACGGTTATTAGTTGCACGACAATTATGCGCTATATGCTAAAAGTTGCACTAATTGGCGCTACAGGTGCTGTCGGTCAGGAATTTGTTACTGCCCTTAATAAACATCCTTGGTTTGAGCTTGTTCAAATTGCCTCATCCTCGAGATCTGCGGGTAAAAAATACATCGATGCGCTTCGCGATAAAGATTCGGGAATTCTCAGATGGCACAGCAGGGAACGGATTCCAGATTATATAGAGGATATGATCGTTAGTAGAGTTGAGGATGTAAGCCCAGAGAAATTTGACCTAGTTTTTACTGCACTTGAGTCAGATGATGCGAAGCTCATTGAACCGATATTTGCAAAGTCAACTCCAGTTATAAGCACTGCTGCTGCTTTTAGATACGAACAAGACGTTCCCATTTTGATACCTGGAATAAATGATGATCATGTTGAGTTGCTAGACATCCAAAGAAAGAATCGAGGATGGAGAGGTTTTATTGCTCCACTACCAAACTGCACTACAACTGGGCTAGCAATTACCTTAAAACCTATCATGCAAGAGTTTGAAATAGAAAATGTCTTTATGACTTCGATGCAGGCATTATCCGGCGCAGGAAGGTCTCCTGGTGTGATTGCCTTAGATATTATGGATAATGTTATTCCATATATTCCAAAGGAAGAGGAAAAGGTGCAAGTGGAATCAAAGAAGATTTTGGGTGAATTCGATTCCGGATCAATTATTTCTGCTCAAATAAAAGTTAGTTGTACTTGTGCGAGAGTTCCTGTTCTAGACGGTCATACTGAAGCAGTTTTTGTAGGTACTAAAAAACCAGCCCAACCAGAGCAAGTTAAAGAGGCGATGATAAGATTCTCAAAATCTATATCAGCTCATAATTTCCCTTCTTCTCCACAGGACTATATAATAGTACACGACGACCCGACAAGACCACAGCCCCGTATAGATAGGGAGATTAATGATGGAATGACAACTGTTGTGGGAAGGCTACGGAGGGATACAGTTTTTGAAAATGGAATAAAGTACGTTCTTCTTTCTCATAACGAGAGGATGGGTTCTGCTAGAGGTGCTGTACTGCTGGCGGAACTTCTGCGTTCGAAAAAGATGATATAGTACTTTTCAAAAAAAGTATATACAAAATTGAAAATAATACATTTATTAAGCTCCAAACTAAATATATATTAAGACGCTTAAATGGATAGAATCGATGATTTAGATCTAAAAATTCTGAGCGAACTATCTAAAGATGCAAGTATCTCCGTACCTAAGCTTTCGAGGAAAGTAAATATTAATGCTTCTGTAGTCTACAGCAGAATTAAGCGACTAATAAAGCGAGGACTGATAAAAAAATTTACTGTGATAATTAATGACGAGGCTCTAGGCTTGAATGTCAAAGCCCTAACAGGAATTAATATGGACTCTAAACTTCGTGATAATGTTCTCAATGAATTATTCAAGATTCCAGAAGTTCGTGAAGTTTCAGAGGTAACTGGTAGATTTGATGTCCTAGTTACTATGAATGCTCGGTCTCTTGATGAAATGCATCAGTTAATTTCTGAAAAGGTGGGTCGAATAGAAGGAGTACAAAAGACAGAAACTTTTATTGAAATGAGAAAGACTGCACGTGAACTAATCTATCCAACCTCAATATCTAAGTAGCTATAATTCATCTTATATTACAAGGAAGAGATTATAGCTTACGATAGAATCAAAAATAGGTCTGAAAATAAATTTGATCCGTCAAATGGGTGCTGTCGGTAACCAAGTAAAAAATTATTATGAGCTTACGAAACCCAAGATTTGGTTTCTGTTAGTATTTACAGCATTTGCGTCTGCACTAACAGCTTCTTTATTGTTTGATGTGTATGTTTCGCCCTTGATGTGGGTGCTGATTATTGGAGGAGTCGCTGCAGGTTCTGCTGCTGCTGATACGCTTACGAGCTTTAATGATCGAGATATTGATGCAGTTATGGAAAGAACTAAAGGCAGACCAATCCCAACAGGAAGAATCTCGCCTAAAAATGCACTAGTGTTTGGCTTGATATTAGTATTAATCTCATTAGTGTTCGCGTGGCTAATTAATATTTGGGCTTTTGCACTAATGGCCTTTGGATTATTTGATAATATCATAGTTTACAGCAAATGGTTGAAAAGGAGAAGTCAGACAAATATTATTCTTGGTGGATTTTCTGGTGGGGCACCTGCCTTAATAGGATATGTTGCAGTAACCACACAAAACATCGAAATTGGTCTGGTTATGGCGGGTCTGGTTTTTCTTTGGATTCCTACACATATTTGGAGCCTTGCTTTGCATGTAAAAAGGGATTATACTCGAGCTGGTATCCCAATGCTACCAGTAACATCTAGTGAGAAAATTTCCGTTCGGATAATTGCTGCAACTACACTCATGATGGTAATATTTAGCGTTCTTCCATTTTTTTTTAATCAATTTGGAATAATATATTTAATAACTTCAAGCACTTTTGGGATGACAATGGTAGCGTTGTCTTTATGGTTATTGATAAGACCAAGCGAAAAGGCATCGTGGACTGTTTTTAAATTCTCCAGCCCATATTTAGCAGCGCTTTTTGTTGCTTTCATGGTTGATGCGCTATTTCATTAGTCGCACATGATACTGGCTGAGTACGATATTTACTCTAATCCTGCTCTCTACAGATCACTATTGATTGATTAGGGTCATCTTGTAGAAGATATGTTTATCTTTCTTACATGTTCCAATTTTTTATTGGTCATCATCTAATTTTTTACATGCATCTACAACATTCTGATATCTTCCCAGAGGAACAATCTTTAACGTATTAAATACAGACCACTGTGTTTCGATCATAAAACGTTCAGCTGAATGTGCGCTTTCCGCATCGACTGTCCATAGAAATGTATGTTCTAGTGCCGAATGGTATTGATCTATAATCTTTATCTTATTTTTATTGGCGATATTGTCAAGATCTTGAGCCATTCTTATTACAATATTTCTGGTTCTAGTGTTGCTTAGCGGGCATGATTCTGTTGTGTGACTACCATAAATAC
>JALZGI010000212.1 GCA_030861105.1 Thermoproteota archaeon | reverse complement strand
CTGGAGCAGGATAGTGATCGCTATTTTGCCAGACGGTCACATAATCCTAAAACTGTCTTGAAGACTATTGGCAGTCCATTCGTCAATCGTTTTCAAAACCACAAAATTTAATTGGTTTCATTTAGTTCCGTCTAAGGTAGAACTAAGAATAGGTTTCAATTCATGAGGACGCGCAAACCTGGCATTATGCAAGTGTTTCTCCGAAGAAAATAAATTAGCTATCCGGCTAAAGAAAATATGTAGGTGATATAGTATTTTATTCATATTTTTAAGGCTAAAAATAATTTATTATAAGTCTATAGGTTTTTTACATCATTTTGATATAGTTTGTATTAAGCCTATAAACTTAACCCCATACTCTGCTCCTGTTTCAATCCGCATTTAAAACATTTATTCTCACCTTCACGAACTCTTTTCATGGATATGACAAGTCCGCAAGAACAAAAGCGGCGGGGTGTAATATGTGGCTCTCTGGTACGCCGGGAAATACCCCCCGCCATACCGATTGATCTTGATGACCGGCGAGAGACCGATAGACGGTCAATAGAACGCTGAAGATAATCCCTATTCTGTTGGTGATGCTGTACCAAATCTCTAGCTCTACGTTGAAGCAAAGCTTGTTGTGTTGCAGTCTGCCGGAGTACCTTAAGATTCTCATTGAAGATTTTTCCTTTTAAAAGAACGATTGCGTGGATATGGGGTATATCCGTGTGGTCGTTATGCTCCGTTGCAATGAACTGAATGTCCTGCCTTTTTATCTCTTGCAATTTCAACATTACTTGGTGGGTCAAAGTCCATAAATCTAAATCCTTTTGTGAATTCTCTTTTTTAGGATCAGGGCTTATTTTAAAACGGAAAAAGATCGTGCCTTTCTCGGCGTTATCAATTATTTCGTAGGCATCTAATTTTTCAATTTCACCATCCCACCCAAAGCTCAGGCGTGATAACTTCTCGCCGTCCTTCCCTCGCCGGTGAGCGTTATAGCGGAATGTCGCTTTTATCTTTGCTCTTGATCTTGTATAGTTTACCTTTACGATAGCCATAATTTAGGCGAGCTTGTCAATTCAAGTGCTGTAAGGTATGCCTTACAACTTATCCTTTCCACTATGCCGGGATAAATTCGCTCTCGCTTCCTTCCGCGCTTCTGCTACAACTTGTTTGAATATTTCGGTATCGCTGCCAAATAAGTAACTTAAGACTTTTGTGTTGATGATTCGTGCTTCTTCTGCGGAGTAGTAGGCTTGAGCGGCAAGGTAGGCAATGCGGTTGCTGTAACCGCCAATATCCTTTTTGATTTCATTCTTAATGATCGGCTCAAGGAGTGCACCATACTGCATATCGGCGTTATGCTGGATCATCCGCTCAAGAAGAGCTGATCCTGCTGCTGAATCGCTAATCTTATTCTCCTTTGCTATTCGATGAATCTCCGCTTTGACAAATCGCTTGACCTGGGTAGTGAAGGGAACAAGGGATTGATCTGATAGGCTGTTCGATTGGCCTCCCTTAGAGCCTCGATAGCCTTGAAGTGAAGCGGAGCGCTTTATAAGCGGAACGCTTTTATCTTGCCTTACCCCCGCGTAGGTCTGTAAAAAAAGCACCTGTGGATTTGAACTGTTCATTAGTATTAATCATTTACTTTTTTTACTCATGTTTGTGTAGGAACTCTGTAAAAGATGTGTTAGAAAAAGCGAGTACTTTTTTCCTCACATCTGAGGCCAAAATGAGAAAGTCCTGTTGTAGGGCACTACATGACTTTTGGTGAAATGGGGTCTAGCTTCAAATTGTGCCTGAGAGGTGTTTTTGCGAAAGGGTAATAGCATTTATTTTTGGTAACGGATAGCGTCCAGCGTGTTTTATGGACTGTGAGAGGGATAAGAAAAAGGATGGTAAAGTTTTGGTAGTTTTGTTAATTCCATCTGACTCAACCTATGCTATACTTCTTTCTTGCATGCAATCGAGAAAAAAGAGGAAATATGCTAATAAAGTTGCTAAATGAAACCAAGAAAGTATTGTGGTTTTGAAATAGGGGAAATAGCATTGTGGCAATTGCCATATCTCGGCTGTGGGGAGGCCACCAATGTGTCCATTGCTGAGAGCACGAGTGCGAGGTCGTC
>JALZGI010000206.1 GCA_030861105.1 Thermoproteota archaeon | reverse complement strand
TTTCTAGGGAGTCTAGTGCCTTAAGTTTCCAATAATGGGTTAATGTTTTTCCTATTATCATCTGTGATTCGTAGACTATTTTGCCTAGTGGTGTAAGAGAATACTTTCTCCTATGTCTTTTAATCAATCCAGCATCTTGCAGACCTGAGATTTTTGAGTAATATTGTTTTATAGTTAGATTCATTTTCTTCAAAGGAATATTCTGAATCTCACCTGAAATGGCAATGCTGTTTAGTAGAGTTAATGTCTTGTCATCTGAGAGTCTTTTAAGAATACAGGAAATTGATGGTATAGCCGACCTAGAGTTTTCCATTTTTTTCTTGTGCGATCATGAAATACGCAAATATAAATGCGCTGTAATGTTAGAAGTTCTAACTATACCTAGTTTGGATACACTATAGAGACTTTATCTATTGCCTGGAACTCAATTATCTTTATCACTCGTACAATGCAGTTAATTTAATCCGCACAGTGCGCGCGCTATTTTATTACTCCCAAGGTGTTCTGTGAATGTTATGGAATAGTAAGATCATATAATATCAATACCTAGATGAAGTGTGCACTATTTGTCTACCATAATAGCTAGACTGGCTTTTATTCTCCTACTAGAATGTACCAGATATAGCTGAGGTACAAATCGAAGGAGAAGAGGGAGACGAAACTCTTACTCTGCATACTTTTAGACCTATAACGGTATTTGCTAGCCATAGGAGGCTATTCTCTATAGCTGGTTAGCCAATCAATGAGATAGATATTGTTTGTATCTCTCGGTTTCCATAACAAAGTTAAGGCTAAAGCTACCACAATAAGCTAACTTATTCTTGTAGAAATAATCCTACGTGCATGGCTGGACAAATAAAAGGGGAAGGACTTTCACTAACACTACAAATGAAATATGACAGAACAACTTGAACGACAAAAACAATGTAATGGCATTCTACGACATCACTTCCCGATGTATAAAATGAAGCATGACCGATATGATCTTATATGTCAGTTTAATGTATCTTAAGAAGGAGATGTCTGGCCAAAATGACAAAAGAAAGATTTTGGCAGTAGACGATGAGCCAGACATCACTTTAACAGTAAAGGAAGGACTAGAAGCCAGCGGCATGTTTCAAGTCGATACATTCAATGACCCTCAACTTGCATTATCATCATCATTTAAACCTGGACTCTATGATATGGCACTTATCGACTTTAAAATGCCAAAGATGTACGGCTACGACTGTACGATGAAATGAAAAAGATAGATAGTAAACTCAAAGTTTGCTTTCTGAGTGCAACATATCAAAACTATGAAGAACTAAGAGAAGCCTTTCCAACGATAGAAATCGAGTGCCATATTCAAAAACCAATAGAAACCAAGGACCTTGTAAGAAGGATATACGCAGAGTTGGAATAGGAAGAATAATGACACAGTATTAGCAATACCAAATCATCATTGATTATTACAATCATAATAAACTATTTTGTCAAGAGATAGCCGAGCCAGCACGTCGCTTAGTCCTGACAATATTCAAACGACAGCGCAAGAAACAGAGCAAAAGGCTGCTCAAATAATGAGAATATATCTTGGTGAAGACCCAGACAGCTCTGAAGCAATAGAATTTCCGTGTCTTGCAGAAGGTGGGGAAGTAACACACTATGAGGTGATGAGTGCAATGACAAAAGGCATAAAGGATAAGAAGTTTGCCGCTAAAGTGAAATCAATCTTAGCAGAAGAGAAGGAACATCTACAGTTGTGTACAAGACTAGCGAAGCAAAGTGCTACTGCTTAGGTACTATTCCTTTTTATTCCATTTTGACATGACTGATATCATGACAGTATCTTCAGACCTTGATAAGTTAGAATATATTTGTCAAGAATCTGACTTCTTACTTGTTATGCAATAGATACTCCTACTCATACTCCTGTCCAGAAGAGATTTTATTCCTTGCGGCAGTTGAACTATAGATTACTTTCACTATAAGCCTGTAAATACTTTTCATAAAATGTCTGCTTAACAGTCTCTGTCAGATGAGGCCTCCTTTTGGTTATCTAATCCGTCTCTCAGCAATGTGCTGATACCAAGTGAGCCCAACTCATTTAGCCACCAGCTATATTTTCAGGATGCTCAGCTTTTGCCATGAATGGTTGCGGCTTCAATATTATATAAATAGATCTAGTACGCCACACTTGTAACAGATATCAATATTATCAATAATAGTGGTATGGCTAAAGGTACGGCTGGAGCAGGAGAGACTGGAAGTAAATATGAACAAGGAGTCGCTGGATCGAACAAGTGAATTCCATTAGAGGAGAACACAAAATCCTCTTTTTTTATGCATTTTCAAATTTTTTTTATGTAAGAAGCGGAGTTAGGATGCATGTGTTGTACGATCGTGATCCAGTAGTTCTGCT
This sequence comes from Thermoproteota archaeon, assembly GCA_030861105.1. Lineage (GTDB taxonomy): Archaea > Thermoproteota > Nitrososphaeria > Nitrososphaerales > Nitrososphaeraceae > TH5893. The sequence continues at coordinate 742 of JALZGI010000206.1, read as the reverse complement.
TCATTCTTGAATTTCTTTCCGCATTTAGCACATTTAAACTTTTTACTAAAGAAATCGAACTTCATTGGATATTGTATTATAAATAAAGTGTTATTAATTGTTTTATTGATTAAATAATGCTGATCAGTTTCCCTGTTGACTATCTCCTCTTTACCCCACCCTTTTCATCTTTGAGCCACAATTAGGACAGGCTATCTCTCTGTGTTGTTCCCACAGTTCATGTAGAAGTATTTCACCAGTTTTTGATTATCAGCAGACATTGAAGAAGAGAAAGAATTTAATATATCTTTTATTCCCCCTATACCTCCATGTTGTTGATGTTGTCAATCTTGTAGATAGATATAATTAAGGACAACAACAACTCTAATGATGAAATTATCAGATATATACAATGAGTTTTAATACGAGAAAAACCGCTATAATGGAAGTTGTTAAAGATAGACTAAAAACATGACAATGTCAGAGGTCTTCGAAAAAAATCCCCTGATAGGTACGGCACCATGGATGGGTATAGGTATGGTGCTAACAAGCCATCCTGCAGCATAGACGAGGGCTGGATAATATTTATTTAACGTCGGAGAACAACATGAACAACCGAAGTAGAGCGACAATTGATTTTCAAAGGTTCAGTCCGAAAGCTGACTTCTCGAAAGATACTCCTTCAAAATTGAGGCCCAGATCCTTTGCATATTGATAAGATCTTATTATCTCTTCTTCAGTAGGTGATCGTGCAATTTCGCTG
>JALZGI010000193.1 GCA_030861105.1 Thermoproteota archaeon | reverse complement strand
ATATCAACCATCTTAAAAGGACATCAATTATTAGGTTATATGTAGCTATAAAACTGCATTAGCAATCGTCCTTCAAGCCAGCAAGCTTGTACTGTAGGTCTTAGGTCAAAAAATCGGCTATGGTATTATCAAGGTTCATTGGCTAACTACATATACACAAAACAAATTTGTGAGAACTGTGATGAAACACCTAACAAATAACTATTGATCTGGTAATAGAATTAAATAACGGAGAGCAAAGCGGAATTGAAGCTTACCTGAATATCACGAATCAATATGACACACGTTCAGATTATAACAATATTGCTTGTATTGTCGATGAGACTGTTTACATTATTGATAAGACTATACGAATTATGGATAATTTAATGCCCCGCTCCCACGCTGAAGCTTGGTTGAAGACGACATAAATAGAATACAAAAGTCTATTCAGACAGTTAACTATATTGTCTGAAATATAAGGGAAAACTAGTTCTTACTATTTCAATGAATTCAGGTAAGACTTTACATAAATCATTTTATCCTCATCGCTAGTGTTAGCTTCTTTTCGACCTAGGACCTGAAGCAACTTATCGTGGGCCCAAGGGGGTTTGAACCCCTGACCTACCGGTTATGAGCCGGTCGCTCTGCCAGGCTAAGCTATGGGCCCAACTTAGAGAGCACTTCCTTCACAAGATGGTTATAAAGGTTTCAAATGTAGTTAAGTTGAATACAAAAATAACACGTCTGCAATGATCAGATCTCATACTAGCATTTAAGAATTTGATTGCATGACGTATCTTTCACACACTCCATCCAATATCTTGTTTTGTGCAGATAGGGATTCGCTCGCAGCTATCAATAATGATTCGGCCCCGTCTGGAGGAATCCTCTCAATGATCGCTTTCCAAAGCGCGGCATGTCTAACATCAACCTGTTCATGGACAATGAAATACCTTAGCCCCTCATTTTTATAATCTATACCATAAAACTGTCTTAAGCCTTCTATCTTTGATCGGCTTATATCGGGCAGCTGTTTTTCATAGGCATACATGGCCGCCGCTCCTTGGCCCAAAGAGAGCCTTGTTAATCTACTGAGTTGGCGTACTGCCTGATCTGTGATAACTGACGATACGTGATCGGCAAGCTGTTCCGGCTTTATGCCCAGGCATGACGCAAATTTTGTCCACAAAGGGATATGCTCAGACTCTTCTCTACAATTTTCACTTAATGCTTCTTTCAACTTCTCGTCATCTGTGCAATTAGCAAGAATACCTTCAACTAAGTTGGGGACCGATCTAACTAGCTGAAAATACTCCATAGAATATCCCTTCAGCTGGTCTAGATCTAATTTTCCTTCCGACCAAAGACGATAAAACTCATGCTTTAAAAGACTATGCTTATCAATTTCTAAATCAATTCTTTGTAACAAGGTATACATAGTAGCTTTTTAGATGGTCCTCACCGGTAGAAAAATGTTATGCAATAAGATATGCATCCTGCATAAATTGTACCGGGAGCCCTTGGGTTGAGTTCAAATGTGCTGACAAGTTTAAAGGAATTTTATGGTAACCCGATACATTTTCCCGTCTAATCTGAGTCTCGGCAGTACATATCGGTCGTCATGACCGAGCCTACAAAATAGAAAGATTTTATTTGAAGTAAACTTAATTAGTTAATCACATTCGCTCCGGTGGTGTAGTAGCTGCTTCTGAAGAAGCATTTGCACAATCCGGTCAAGCATTGTGGCCTTTCAAGTCGCAGATCCCGGGTTCAAATCCCGGCCGGAGCAATACCTAACTAAGGAAATCTTGTCAAGGTATTCGAGGCAATTACTTTAGCATATAAGAAACGCATTAATATACTTCTCACTTCCAGATAAATTCGGGCAAGGACTGATCTTTGAATTCTGGTAGTTTGAACACCAAAGCCAATCCCTTGTTGGCGCAATTTAACGACTATCTCTCAAAGATAGAAGACGCTCTGGGCCGAGAACTTGACCTTTATTCATGGTCAGAGTTTTACGCACCTCTAAGATATGCCTGCGATGGTGGCAAGAGGATCAGACCCCTCCTGTTGTTGTTGTCAATGGAGGCCGTTCATGCTACTAACGGCGGACGTTCTCACATCACGGAGGATGTTTTTATGGCATGCTCGGCTATTGAACTTCTTCATACAGAATCTGTTATTCACGATGATATAATAGATGAAGAAAGACTTCGCCGGGGCAAACCGTCATTTCATGTTAAATACGGATATAACAGTAGTGTGCTTACTGCAGATTTTGTGCTTGGAATCATTCTGAATATAGGATCTAAACTGAACAATTCCAGAATCATGAGTGAGCTATCGAGCGCCGCTACAAAAATGAGTGAAGGTGAGATGATGGAAATTAGGTTTGCAAAGCATAATGAAATAACTGAGGATGAATATATAAAGGTCGTTGAACACAAAACAGCCTCACTTTTTGAGGCGTCTACAAAGATAGGTGCAATTCTTGGAGATGGGCAAGAGGACCAGATTAACGCGCTGGGCAGTTATGGAAACCTATTGGGAATTGCCTATCAAATTCATGATGATCTTTTGGACTGGGATAATGAGGATAGACTCTTTAATTTGCTTGTTAAACGCAATACACTTTCGGCGGAGTTTACTAGCAAAATGAACAAACTGTACAAATCCTATTCGAACAAGGCATTAAATGAACTTCGAAAAGTGAGCGAAAGTATACACAAGAGCCACCTAGAGCTACTAACTGACCTAAGCTCAATACAGTTCTAACATGCTCGTAAACAAAATCAATGATTAGGACAACCGACTATCCTGCTCATCAGCTAAATTGCTCTGGAAGAGATCCTGCATGAAATAATGAATTATTCAGGTCCTCGTTTTCTTGCATTTCGATCTATTCATGGCTTCTCTAATTCCTTGTAGAATTGACAATATTTGATAGGTCGGGAACGGAGTTCGTTGCAAATTCAAGCAAGGGAGCATGCCATACTCCAAATATCACCATAAGAGCAATCCCAAAAAGAAGAACACCAGCAATTATCTTAGGTTCCCTTAATCTTGACATATCAGGATCCTCTTCCATGTACATTTTCCGTATGATCCATGCATAATAACCAAGCGATAGGGCGCTGTTCAGTACTCCTGCAATGGCAAGATAAGGTCCCCACCACACATACGCAGAGCTATTGATTGCTGCGCCAAATATCACTAACTTACTCCAAAAACCGCTGAGTGGGGGCACACCGGCTAGAGCCAGTAGAGATATGGCAAGTGCGATAGCGGTAATAGGCATCCTTATGCCAAGGCCCCTGTACCTTTCTAAACCATAGCTTGCCAAAGCTGTTGCTACAGCTGCAGCGGCTATGAAACCAGTAGATTTCATTACTGCATGGTTAAAAATATGAAATAGCGAACCGCTTAAGGCCAGATCAGAATACGGAGCAACTGCAATTCCTATAAGTATATAGCCAGCCTGTGCAATACTAGAATAAGCAAGAATCCTGGGTAAACTTCTTTGGATTAGCGCGGCAAAATTTCCCAATGTCATTGTAAAAACTGCTAGTACTCCCAGCGTTAATGTCCAATCGAGGTTTAGGGCAAACATTCCCAAAACTATGACTCGAATGGCCGCCGCAAAACCGGCTTTTTTTGTACCTGCCGCAAGTAACGCACCTATGGTTGTCGGTGAGCCTTCGTATGTATCAGGCAACCACATATGGAATGGCACTATTCCCATCTTAAAGCCAAAACCTGCAACGAAAAGCGCAATTGCTAAAATCCCGACTGGAATTAATCTGATGTCTAGATTCGCCATTGCTTTAATAGATTCCCCGATGTTTGTTGTCCCTGTAAGGCCGTAAACAAATCCAATAGCTAGTACGAGAATTCCCGAGGACAATGCACCAAACATGAAGTACTTTATCGCGGCTTCGTTAGAAATTGGGTCCCGCTTGGAGAAAGCTGCGAGAGCGTACGTTGGTAAGGACATTAGCTCCCAGGAAACGAAGAGCATTAGTAAATCTGTAGAGTATGCTATCAAAACCATTCCAACTGTTGAAAGGAGGATCAGCGAATAATAGGCAGCGGGGTTGGACCTGGATTTCATATAATCCCATGAAGATAACGTTACCATTAAGGAGACTATCAGGAGTGCTATAGCAAAAAAAGAACCAAACATATCATCTGTGAGTACGTCCTGGCTAAATTCAATAGCAGGTATAACCTCTCCTGAAATGACACGAAAAACAATAAATCCTAGAGAGACTACAATGGCTCCAAAGGATATCGCGCTATAGAGGCGGTTATTAAATCCTCGCTCTTTCTTAAGAGCATCTATCACAGGAATTGCAAGTCCTACTACCCCTAAGATGACTGTTACAACAATAGGGGTTGACCCTAAATCGACTACCATCTTAGATCCTTCATCTCTCCTATAGGAACAGCAGCATCGTCACTATTACAATGCCAGCAGCAAAAATGTAAAGATATGTCTGTGTTATGCCCGTTTGTGCTGCCTTGACGACCCTAGAGAAGTATGCCATGGAAAACTGGAATGTCGGATTCATACCATCGATAACAACATTCTCAAAATATCTCCAAATGATTCTATAAACCCCAAGAGGCCCTATTACTGAGCCCCAATAAAGCGCTGAGTTAAGATACCATCTGTTATAGAGGAATTTCCAAATAGATTTTGTGAATATATTTCTCGATATGACTTCAGGGTCAATCCTTCTTGAAATATAGAATATATAACCAAGAGCACCTCCGACAGCAAAGGCACCTACTGATGCTAGCAGGGCAGTAGAATTTAGCCCTAGAAAAGACGCACCTTCTTGGCCTTCTGCAGTAGCTTCTGACTCAGAGCCACCCTGTCCTTCTTCAGCGATCCCAAACGATTCAGCGAGATATTCTCCCAAGAGGTGGTGTAATTGATCTTCAAAAAGGAATCCGACAAGGCCAATAGATATAGTTGCAACAGCCAGAGCTCCAAACGGGATCCACATAGTCTTTCCAACCTCATGTAAATGGTGGCCTTCGTGCTGCATCTCTTCTAAATGTCTGCTCTCTTTTCCAAAAAATGCCATTCCAATCATCCTAAATGTATAAAAGGCTGTCATAATGGCGACACCAACGGCAATAGCGAACAATTGCCAACTGAAGGCATAACCGGAATCAAGCAACGACGCGAATACTGCGTCCTTGCTCCAAAATCCCGATGTTACAAGCGGAGCACCTGCGAGGGAGAGAGCCGAAAGCATCATAAAAATATAAGTCTTCTTCATATGTCTACGCATCCCCCCCATATCAGACAAAAATCTTGAGCCAACAGTGTGAAGTAATGCTCCAGCTCCCATGAAAAGTGACGCCTTAAACAGAGCGTGACTCATCAGGTGAAAAAATCCCGCCGTGTACCCATCGATGAACTGGGATGATAATCCAGCAATACCTAGACCCATCATCATATATCCGATCTGTGATCCAGTGGAGTATGCGAGTACTTTCTTTATTTCGGGATTAACGATTGCTTGTGTAGCCAGGAGAAGAGCAGTGATTGCACCTGTCCAGGCTACAACTTCAAAGAATTGAGTCATTCCAAATGCGGCGAGGGCAAAAAATAGAGGTCCAATTCTAGCAACCAAAAACACCCCTGCCTTTACCATTGTGGCAGCATGAATTAATGCCGAAACCGACGTAGGTCCTGTCATGGCTTCAAGCAACCATTCATTCAAGGGAAACTGTGCGGACTTGCCTACGGCTCCGCCAAACAATAGTACCGCAGCCGGAACCAGTAGATTCTGTTGAGCCATTTGGTTTGCCCATTCCTGGTTCTCAACAAGTTCCCTAAAGCCAAAAGTTCCAGCATAAGCAAATATGAGAAACATTCCTGCGAGCATCATTGTATCTCCAGCTCTGGTCATCAAAAATGCCTTCATCCCAGAATGAGTGGGCGACGCCCAGAGCGGTATTCCAGCTGCTCTTTCTCCTGTTCTTCCTACATAATCCTTCTTACGGTCATGATACCAAAATCCAATCAGAGCATACGACGCAAGCCCAACTCCTTCCCAACCAAAGAATACCATAAGTAAGTTGTCTGATAGCACAATCAGCTGCATCGATCCAATGAAAAAAAGCATGAAAAACCAAAATCTGGTTAGATCTCTGTCCCCGTGCATATAGCCAACAGAATATAGGAAAATAAGAAAGGAGATCCAAGCAACAAGATTAGTCATCAATATCGCGAGGGGATCCGCTAACACTCCCGCATTGAGGCCAAGGACAGAGATCCAGGGTATTTGACTATGGATCTCACCCCCAGAGAGACCCAGGGAGAGCAAAGTGGCTGCAAACAATGCGCTCGCTAGCGACATGCCGACAGCGAAATAGTTGCTTAGCTTTTGCCCATAACGTGCAACTACAGCAATACCAGCAGCTCCAATGAACGGCAACATCCAGACGAGCCATACATTGATCGCAAGTCCTTCAAAACCTAAAGCACCATCTACCATTTGCTCTAGCCAGCCGCCTCTATAGTCTCATTCTCCACTATTTATTTTGATGCCTCTTTGTAGCTGTAAATCAGTGCAGCATCTTCAAACTTAGTCGAAGGGGTCTTTTGGTGATCAGCTCCGACCATACTTGCGTGTCCAGGTCTAATAATATTAGATGCGGGATATTGGTTGATAAGCTCACCATCTGACTTTCCGAAGCTGGAGTGCGATAACCCGGAGTTGGACTGCCTGGAGCTCTGATTGTCTGCACTATTTTCTATATGTGATGGAAGCTCTAACACACCAGAATCCTGGGGAAAGATTGATTCTACATAGTTGGTTATGGGATTCAAAATAGGGTCCGGATATACCCCCAGGATTAAACTTAAGGCTGCTAGGACAGCCATAGTGGCGGTGATATAAACACTAGAGTCCTTAACATTCACAAGTCTTTCTGGAATCTTTCCAAAGAATATTCTCTTGTACATCCATAGAATGTATGCTGATGAGAGTATAGTCGTTAAAATACCAAAGCTAAACAATACAACTCTGAACGAGTCATTTTGTGATACAGCTGTCTGCAACACTCCCCCAAACAATATCCACTCTGACATAAAGCCACTAGTGGGAGGTATTCCGATAATAGTTAGCGCACCAATCATTGAGATTACTGCCGTATAGGGCATATTTCCTGCAAGACCCCCAAGTTTTGACATGCTTCTTGTTCCTGTTTGAAGAATAATCGAACCGGCCATCATGAAAAGAATTGCCTTTCCAAGACCGTGCGTGACGTATACTAGTACCCCACCCGTTATTCCCAAAATACTTTCAGACCCCAGCCCAAACAGTATATACCCCATCTGGCTTACACTGGAATAAGCTAGCACTTTTTTGACATCATCTTGCATCAGAGCCATGGCGCCGCCGTAAATCATTGTAGCAAGACCCCAAATGTTGATGTAGAGACTGTATTGGGTGTAGTTCCCCGTCAATAGTTCCAGCCAAAGCCGAAGCAAACCGTATGCCCCGATTCCGATCATTGCCGGAGACAATAAAGCTGAGATAGGAGTGGGAGCCTCTGCGTGCGCATAAGGAAGCCAAATGTGTAAAAGAAACGCCGCTAGCTTCACTCCCAATCCTATTACAAGAGAGAAAATAATAATAGACATCCAATTTGCGGGTATATTTTCAACATTCGCCTTTACCGTGTCATAGTCAAAACCTCCTGCAAAGAAACCCATTGCTAATAATCCGAGAAGTAGGACTACGGCGCCTACATGTGTCCAGAAAAAAAACATTAGGGCAATTCTTCTTCTAGCTCCGTATCCATAGAAAGCTATTAAGAAAAATGATGGTACAAGCATTAACTCAAAAAAGACATAAAATTCTATGAGATTTGTCGCCAACACAGTTCCTAACATGCCCATTGAAAAGGCCAAGTACAACGCGAAGTACAGTCCAACCTGCGTGTTGATGTATTTCTTTACCTCTCGGGGTGCATACGCTGTTAACTGCGATTGTGCCAAATCAGATCCAATTATTCCATTGTGACTGTTCGGGTTGTTCTCGTGCTGCGAGTAGCTATTACTTGTTCGAAAGTCATTGTAATCAATTCTCTTGTTGGAACCTATGTTACTTCTCGCCCCGTTACTAGCATTGGGACCAACCCTGAAAACTTCATTTGCAGTCTCAGCAATTTTATGTAGCATGTATGGCTTGGAATACAACGCAAGAACGGTGCATAGAATATAGATTATGAGAGCAAAGGGTAGACTAAGACCATCCAACCTTAGTCCAAAGTTTCCAAATTGACTCCATTGATAGCTTTCTTGATACCCTTCATTGTTTCCCGACCTTAAGCTCAATGCAGGAATCAAAAGCAAAATAGTGGAAACTGCAAGTATCGAAAATGAAAACCACGTTACAAAATTCGCTCCTAACTTTCTGCCAAGAACATAGGCAAGAGGAGATAGTAAAAGGGGGATAAAAACTGCAGCCAAAAGAAACGTCATTTTTGATGCTATCCTCTCATACTCTTAAATTCCTCTACATCTATTTCTTTGTACAGTCTATATGCTATTATTATTATTCCCAGGCCTACGGCAACTTCTGCCGCTGCAATGGCTATTGAAAAGAGTACGAACACCTGACCTTGGGCGTTGTTTATAGTTCTTGAAAATGCAATTAGATTCAGGTTAGCAGCATTAGCTATAATTTCAATGGAGAATATCATTCTTATAGCATTTCGTTTGACAACAATTCCGTAAACACCTATTGAAACCAGAACTAGAGACACTATAATATATTCAACGAGCTCGGTCATCTTTCTGGTTAATGTCCTCCCTTCGTGCCAATGCAAGGGCACCTATAATTGAGCCCGCCAGCGTCAAACCAAGAACTACAAATGCAGGTGAATAGTAAGTAAGCATCTCTGTTCCGACAGATCCGAAATCAACTGGTGGTGATTCAGCATTTCCAAATCCCTGAGTATTAAACCCGGAAAATAAAGCAATCCCGCCCACTGCTCCCATAAAAATCAGCATCAATATAATTCCAGCGGTCTTGCGTCCCCTGTCTTCCTTTCTAGTGAATAATGCTTGAGTCCTCACAAGCATAACTGTAAAGATTACCAGAACTGCAACTGCTCCAACATACACTGTAATTTGAAACATTGCAACAAATGGAGAATCCAATAGAAGGAAAAAACCTGCGATTCCCAACATCGAGATCGCCAAGGCAATTGCGCCGTAAATGAGCTCACGGCTCTCCAGTGCAAGAATAGCAGAGCCAATGGTTAATGCGGCGATACCATAAAATGCTGCGTCAGCCATGTGTAGCACCCATCTTATCAGAGTTGACAGAGCTGATGGATCTTCCCACGCCAGTAGGAGATCCACCATCTTCTCTTTTTCCGAGATACTGTGGAACGGATTGGCTCATATGGGTGTCAAGATCCCTTCCGGTCCAAAGACGCCGCCATAAACTAGTGCTAACGCTATAAAGATATTGATGAAAGACAAAACGATGAGCTTATACCACCCCGTGTGGAGAAGTATGTCTATTCTGATCCTGGGACTAATTCCTCTTGGCAATAGCATTAACATGATTACTCCGAACGTCTTCAATGTAAACCAGAATATAGCGTTGGCTATAACAGGGTCATATATACCTTCTAGTGTTAACATTTGCTCTAGTGGAGTCTTTTCACCTGGCGGTCCCAATTCAGGTGGAAATATCTGCGGACCATACCATCCTCCTAAGAATAAAACCACGAATATTGCGCTAAGAGCATACAGCTTGATATATGTTCCTAGCTGGATCAACCCGTAGACCATACCAGAGGTTTCTGTAAGCCAGCCTGCTACGATTTCTGACTCTGCTTCGGGAAGATCAAATGGCACTCGCTCTACTTCTGCAAGCGAGGAGATATAAAAAACAAATGCACTTATCGGAAGAAATAAAACAAACCAATATGGTTGTTGCGCCTCTGCGATACCCGTTAAATTGAGAGTTCCGGCTAATAGCACAGCGGATAGCGCAGAAAGAATGAACGGGATCTCAAAAGCAATGAGCTGATGCAATGCACGGAGTCCGCCGATGAACGGATATTTACTATTGCTAGCCCATGAGAATAACAATGCTATTAGCGGAAAAAATCCAAGAATCGCAAATACAGCTACTATTCCCACATCAAGATCAGCAACTACCCAACCGGGAGCAACAGGTATCAGAGCTGTGACAGCTGCCGCTGTTGCAACGAAGGCTATTGGAGCAGCCCAGAAAATAGGCTTGTCTGCTCCTGAGGGTACTATAATTTCCTTTGATACCAATTTTAGGCCATCTGCTAGGAGTTGAAATATCCCTTCTATTTTGCCTGCATACAGAGGACCAACTCTCAACTGCATTTTTGCAAGGAATTTTCGTTCAACAAAGATCGTCACTGCTGCAATTAACGCTGCATATGTGAAACCAGGAAATATTGCTATCCTGAAAAGATCCG